>CAZQGA010000015.1:7228-17155 GCA_964592735.1 uncultured Chromatiaceae bacterium
TCGCGTGGCGCATCCGCACGCGGTTTGACGCGGGCGCTGAGCTCATAGTTTCCGGGCGGCCTGATGGCCAGCTGCCCGCTGAGTTGCACCGGACCACCGGCGTCCAGGATCAGGGCTTCGATCAGGCCATCGTCAGGCACGGGATCCGCTGCAGTGCTGATCTCGAAGCTGGCAGTCGGCATCCCGGGGCGTACCGGAGCACCAGGAATCCGCAGGGGCACACCGCTGAACTTCAGCGTGGCCACGATCCGCAGGGGCCAGCCATTTGCAATCTCCAGCACAGTCACCTCCCCGTGCAAGCTGCCTTCAAGCCCCGCCAGCACAGGCACGAGGCTCTGGAGGCTGCCGGCGGGACCTTCATACCGGCATTCCAGGCAAACGAAGCGCCTGGTGGCACTGAGATCGACCGTGCCGCTGAATTCACCGGAACCGATCATCGCCTGGACATTGGCACGGGCATGGCCGCTGAGGAGAGCCGTCGCAGACAATGACCATGACAGTGGGCCGAGGCGCATGGATCCAGCCGTCACCGCTGCCGCCGAACCCCGCCAGAGGCTGCCGTCGACATCAGTAATCTGTACGCCCGCCGGCATCAGCCAGCGGGCCGCAACCCTGGCCGGAAGTCCGGTCACGAGGAAGGCGAGAAATGTCACCACGCCGGCAATCGCCAGCCACTGGCTGCGTGCGGGGCGCATCAGGGCGCCATCCGTGCGAGCTGGATATTGGCAGTCACGCGGCCCGGTTCCCGGGCAGCATCAGCAGTCGCTGCCACGACGCTGACAGCCTGGGAGGACTGCAGGTCGGCGAGCCATTTGATGAGATCGTCGAACGGGGCGTCCTCGAAACGCAAGCGGATGCCACTGCTGCCCTCCGGCTCATTGCGCTTGAGATATGCGCCCAGGCCCGCCGCTCGTGTGCTGCGGTCTACCAGCACGACGAGTGACTCCGTGCCCGGCTGGATCGCAACCTGTGCGGTGCCAGTCGGCTGGGAACCGAAGCGGGCGGCAACACGCTCGATGTCAGCCAGCACGGCGCGTTGCGTGGCCAGGGCTTCCAGCGCTCCACGGTGGCTGGACAGCAGCGGGCGCAGGACGAAAGTAAACAACAGTGCAAAAACCGCCAGTGTGGCGGCAGCGAGGACCAGCACGCGTTCGCGCGGTGCAAGGCTGGCAAGCTGGTCAGACAAGGTCATGATTCAGTTACCGGTCCGCATGATCTGCAGGCGGCCGATGACCTCACTGCCGGCGGCATTGGCCGACTGGATCTGGGCCTTCAGGCCACCCGTCTGGCTGACCTGCTGCTGGATGCGATCCAGGAATTCCACCGACGGCGCGCGCAGCCGCAACTCCAGGGTGCCAGCGCGATAACTGAGGGCCTCGATCCGTGCAGTGCCGTTGCTGCCCAGGGCCTGGGAGACCACGCGCAGGGTGTCGAGAAACTCGTGGCTGCCGCCTGTTCCCCGTGCGCCGAGCCGTTGCAGCCGTGCGGAAAGTTCCGCACGCGCATCAACCACTGCACCGGCATCGGGAAAGACATGGTGGAATGCCTGGTCAACCGCGCTGTTGACGTCCGCCAGTTGCTGGCGGGCATGATAGGTCTCCGCAAGCTGTTTGCCGATCATGACCATCACCAGCGCCACCAGCAGTGCCGCCGTCAGCCGCCAGGCGGGCCAGTGGACCCCGAGGCTGGAACGCGCGGCAAATTCGCCCTGCAGCAGGTTGACGCCCGGAGAGGTCGCGACGTGGGCGGCCATGCGGGGCAGCAGGCCATCGCTGAGAGTCCGCAACTCCAGGGACGCCAGCTGCGTTCGCAGGGCATCGAGCGCCGGCTCCAGCGCGGTGAGCGACTGTTCGCTGCCATAGACGACGACATGGAGCGGCTCGCGCTCATCGCCGGCTTCGGCCTGACCTGCCACCCACAGATCGAGCAGGGCACCGACCGACTCCGTATCCACCGTCGCCAGTGCGCCATCGGGCGCAGCCAGGATCGCCAGGCTGCCCTCGACCATCACCGTAGCCGTGTTCGGCATGGCGCCGACCGCGTCCGCTGCAGAACAGAGGCGCGCTGGCCTGATGCCGGCAGCCGCCAGGCGGGAAATCCAGTTTTCGATGGTGGTCCGACGTACGGCAGCCACGGCCAGCGAGCCGTCGTCGTTGCGATTGCCCGCGGCAAAGTGCAGTTCGCCGACATCATCTGCGAGCTGCTCCTCCAGCGCGAACGGCAGTGCCTGCAGGAGCTTCGGGCCACTGCGCAGGGGTACTTCGGCCCGCGTGCGCAGCACATCAGTGGCTGGCACCAGCACGATCACCGGGCGGGTCTGGACGGCAGCTGCCGCGGCGGCCAGCGGGCCGGTGCTGACTCCACCTGCCAGGGCGCCCGTGTCGTCCACGCTGACCCAGCTGACGGTGTCCATCGACGCAGCATCCAGGCGAATGACCAGGCTCTCACTCATCCGTCTGGCTCATCGATAAACTGCCGGCTTCATCTGCGCTGATGGCAAGGGCCTGCTGTCCGGATGGTACAGCTTCTGCCACGCCAAAGCGGCGCAGCCGCACCCTTGTTGTCTGACCATTCCATTCCAGCAGACTGTACAGATCGAGCCGATAGGTGCCAATAGACACATGGCCGGTCAGCTCGAAGTAACTGGAACTGTGACCGATGTACGGAAACATGGGGCCATCGATCAACCCTTCGGCAACCAGCTGTACTTCACGGACCGGCTCTTTAAGACTGTCCTCGATCCAGTGATTGGCGTTCTCCACACTGATGTTTTCACCAAGCGACATCAGCACCGGGACCGAAGCGGTATTGAAATTGATCAGACTGTGCTGGCTGCCGACGGGCAAGGCTGCAAGGTGCGGTTTCAGGGCCGAGTAAATCTCGGGGGTGACGCCGCGGATCGCCCTGAATTCCGACACAGAAGTGAACCAGCCATTTGCCGCCCGATAGGGCTCGGCCTCAGACGTGTAGAAGTCGTCCTCGGCGCCGTTGAAGTCGGCGGTACTGTCAGGATCAATCCAGTCGACAGTGGAGCCAACGATGGTTTCGATTTCGACCGGCCCCAGGGGAAGCCCGGGCTGCAGGCTGGCGACTGCAGCGAGAAGGCGACGGAACTGCGTGACCACGAGCTTGTCGGGCCGGCCTTGCGATGTAACGAGGTTGTTGAGGTTGAAACGGCCCTGCAGATCGCTGTAACCACCCGCCAGGCTCTTGTCGTCCTGCGAAATGGCGAGCCCGGCACGGGCTGCCTGGTCGGTACTGCGATCATAGGATTCGTGGCCCTCGAGCTGTTCTTCCAGGGACTCGATGGCCAGCACCTCAGCGAAATAGGCATACTCGCGGGCCTGGTCCCAGGCGACGAGTCCAGCGGTACGACGCAGGTCGAGATTGGTATGCCAGGCAATCTCCACGGCGAGCACCGTGGCAATGACGACCACGAGCAACGCCGTAATGACAGCAATCCCTTCCTGGCGCTGGCGCAGGATTACATGCGGTTGTCCTGTGGATTTGCCGGGTGTCACTGCACGACCTCGACGAGCCGCTCGATCTCGCCCCAGTCAGCGAGGCGCAGGCGTATGCGCACCGCCTGCGGCAGCTGGTCGTCCTCGCAGCTGTTTTTCCCCTGGCTGTGCGGCGGCCATTGCCGGATCCAGGATTCGCCAGGCTGCGGCGGATCCGGCGGGAAGCTCACTTCGAACAGTTGCACCCTGTCCAGCAGCAGTTCGCTTCGCGGCTCATTCATGAGCGTGCGGTCCATCACCCGCCAGTATTCGCGATACAGCTTGCCGTCCTCGAGCCGGTACTGTGCACGCTGCAGCGTGCCGCGCGGGAAGCGTGCAAAGGGATTGGCCCAACCGTCGTGGGTCAGGCACACAGGATGGGTGACGTCACAGGGCGCCACCAGCGCGGCTTCGCAGCTGCCCAGGGCATCACGGACCCGCCGTGGGTTGAGCTGGGCGAAATCGGCGGTGAGCAGGCGCACGGCACGCTGGACTTCATGCAGGCGCTTGAGCTGCTCACGTGCTACCGCTTCCTGGCGCATGACGGCGTTGAGTCCACCCATCGCCAGCGCCCCGATGATGCCGAAAATGGCCATGGCAACCAGCAACTCGAGCAGCGTGAAGCCGCCATGGACGCGAGTCGGCAGGCGCTGGCAGCCCATCACCGGCGTCCCGTGCGGTTATTGCCCGGGGATGGCGCAGGGGCGGGCTTCTCCGCTTGCTCCTGGGCCTCCATGGTGAGGAGAGGCCAGCCGGCTGATCCGGCCTGGGGTCCGGCAGCCTGGGCAGGTTCAGCCAGGAAGCCGACAGCAGTCGCCACCGGCCGCTGCTGCCGGTCCGCCAGTGAAACGCTGACGTCCACGCGGCGCAGGCGGTCGTCTTCCGTCGCCGTGACCCTGACTTCGTAGTGCCAGCGCTGGTTCGCCATTTCGACGTCATCACTGCGGGTGCCCGTCGCCGGGAACGTTCCCGCCAGGCGCAGTTCATCAATGCGGTTCATGGCAACCCAGTGAGCCACCGTCCGCTCACGCAGGCGGACCACCGCGGTTGCTGACTGGTTCAACTGGCCGAATACAGCAACCAGGCCAAAGGCGATGATGGCCAGCGCAACCATGACCTCGACCAGGGTGAATCCACGCGTGCGATGGAGGGGTTCAGCGCACATCGGCCGTCCGCCTCGTTTCCCCGTTGTCCGTAACCCGCAGGGTGATGCCAGGTTCGCCCGTGCCGGGGCGCAGGCGCAGTTCGAAGGGAGTGACGTCGCCGCTCGACATGATGAATACCTGTGGCATCACCGCCTGTGGGCGGCTGTCCTTGCCGGCAGTCGGCTGCAACGGCTTGGCTGACATCGCTACGGGTCGGCCATCGATGTACAGGTCAACGACGGTATCTGCGGGGAACTGGCGGCTGGCCTGGGGGAAATCCTTCCCCACTGGCTCCCAGCGCCCGGTACCATGGTCATAGGCGCTGAATTCATATTCGTGGGCATAGAAGCTGAGTCCGTATTCACGCCCCTGCAGCACCGCCTGTTCGCCAGCCAGGGCGAGAACGTCCTCGATACGCTGGATTTCCTTGCTGATGCCCTGGTCGCGGCTTGCCACGCCAATCGACAGCGTGGCCATCGCGGCAATGATGCCGATGATGACCATCACTACCATGATTTCGAGCAGGGTGAAGCCGCTGCTGCGAAGTGGGCTGATGGTGTGCATCCGGTGGCACCGCCTGCTGCGGGATCCGGCTGGCAGCCTGATGACGCCTATTTGCCAGCGTCCCAGTTGCCGATGTCCGCATCGACACCGTCGCCGCCGGGCGCACCGTCGCGGCCGAGACTGTAGATATCGAACTCGCCGTGGGTGCCGGGCTGTACGTAGACATAGGGACGTCCCCAGGGATCCTTGGGCAACCGCTTGATGTAGCCACCTGGCGGAAAAGGAACCGTGGGATCGCTGGGCGGGGTGATGAGGGCATTGAGGCCTTCGTCACTGGTCGGATAACGGAAGCGCTCGAGGCGGTACATGTCGATGGCGCCCTCGATGACGCGGATATCCTGCTTGACTGCCGCGACCTGTGCTTTGTCGATGTTGCCGATGATGTTTGGCGCTATGAGCGCAGCCAGTATGCCGAGGATCACCACGACAACCATGATTTCGATGAGCGTAAAACCAGCAGCCGCCCGCCGGCGAATGCCGTGCCTGCAAATATCCATAAGCACCAACCCGTGTTATCGACCGGGCCACGCCTGCAACAGCCGCAGCCAAGGCTCGCCATGATACTGGTAGTCTAGCTGCGCTGGTGGACCTGCCGCACAGCTCCCGGAAGCTGGCAAAATTATAGCAATATGCCTTTAGCCACTGATCGACAAAGATTTTCCTTGTTGCCAATCGGCAAGATCATGGCGGCCTCCATGCTGCTCATGGCTGGCCTTCAGGCCATGCCGCCCGCCTGGCAGCATGCCCTGCGCTACGACCGGGAGGCCATCGGGGCCGGGCAGTGGTGGCGCCTGCTGACGGCCCATTTCATCCACCTCGACTGGGCTCACCTGGCCCTGAACCTGGCCGGCCTGGGACTGGGCACCTGGCTCTTCGGTGCCGATCGCAGCCCACGCCGCTGGTTGCTCGCAACGGCGGCAAGTGCCGCGGGATGCGGCCTCGGTCTGTACTGGTTTGCACCGACCGTCGGCTGGTGCGTCGGTCTCTCCGGCGTACTTCATGGGCTGATGGTTGTCGGCTTTGGCGGCTGGGTGCTGGCCGGTGAGCGCTGGGCGGCTCTCCTGCTGGCCGTGGTGGTCGGCAAAATGGCATGGGAACAGCTGGGCGGGGACATGCCCTGGGCTCCGGTTCTGTCCGGCGGTACCGTCATCACCGCCGCCCATGTCTGGGGCGCCGCGGGCGGGGCGATCTATCTCGCCGGCGAGGTGGTCTGGTGCCGATGGCGCGCATGCGTATAATCCGCCCGCGCTGCAGCACGGCCGGGACAGGCTGTCACAGGGGGCGACAGGGGTTATGGCGGGTGCATTTGATCTGACGGGTGAAGTCGCGCTGGTGACCGGTGCATCGCGCGGCATTGGCAGCGCAATCGCAACGACTCTCGCAGCGGCGGGTGCCCGGGTGGTCGGCACTGCCACCACGGCAGGCGGCGCAGAGCAGATCTCCGCCCGGCTGGCCGGCGTGGGGCAAGGCGGGCGTGGCATCGTGCTCGACGTTTCGAAGCCGGCGGAAGTGCTCGCCGTACAGAAGGCCATCGAGGAGGCGGAGGGTACCGTCACCATCCTGGTCAACAACGCGGGCATTCCCGCGACAACCTGCTGATGCGGATGAAGGATGAGGAGTGGGATGCGGTGATCGCAACCAATCTCTCCGCCGCCTTCCATTTGAACCGTGCGTTCCTGCGCGGCATGCTCAAGGCGCGGCGCGGCCGGATCATCAGCATCGCCTCGATCGTGGGGGTCATGGGCAATGCCGGCCAGACCAACTATGCGGCCGCCAAGGCCGGACTGAGTGGACTCAGCAAATCGCTGGCACGGGAGGTGGGCAGCCGCGGCATCACGGTCAACGTCATTGCCCCGGGCTTCATCGAGACCGACATGACCAGCGCCCTCGGCGAAGCGCAACGGGCCGGCATGCTGGCACAGATTCCGCTGCAGCGGCTGGGTTCAGCCGCCGATATCGCCCATGCAACCTTGTTCCTTGCCTCGTCTGCTGGTGCCTATGTCACCGGCGAGACACTCCATGTCAATGGCGGTATGTACATGATCTGAGGCAGATTTCGGGCTTGCCGGCCCCTTTGCCGGCGGCCTAGCCTGCGGTAATTTAATTCCGTAAAATACCGCTGCGCTGCGTTTCTCCGTGCCGGGACGGCACAGATTTCGTTCGTTTCACGAGGACAGATCGACAATGAGCAGTATTGCTGAGCAGGTTAAAAGCATCGTCGCCGAGCAACTCGGAGTGAAGGAAGAGGAAGTCACCAACAGTGCTTCCTTCGTCGAGGATCTCGGGGCGGACTCGCTCGACACGGTGGAACTGGTGATGGCGCTCGAGGAGGAGTTCGACACGGAAATCCCCGACGAAGAAGCCGAAAAGATCACCACCGTCCAGGAGGCGATCGATTACATCACCGCCCGGCAGAACAAGGCCTGAGCCGGCGGCGGTGGCGGAGCCCGGTAATCGCCGGGCAGCGCCCAATTCCTTTCTGACCGAGTACCTGAGATGTCAAAGCGACGGGTAGTCGTTACGGGCATGGGGATCATTTCCCCGGTGGGAAACGACATCGCAACCGCCTGGCGCAATGTCGTCGGCGGTGTCAGCGGCATCGGCCCCATCACCGAGTTCGACGTAGCCGATTTCTCGACCCGGTTCGGGGGCGGTATCAAGGACTTCAATGCCGAGGCGCACATCCCGGCCAAAGAAGCCCGCAAAATGGATCCATTCATCCATTACGGCATCGTCGCGGCCCAACAGGCGGTGGCCGATGCGGGACTGGCTGATGCTGGCTACGCACCAGACCGCATCGGTGTCGCCATGGGCTCCGGCATCGGCGGTATCGGCACGATCGAAGCGAATTACCGCAAGTATGCCGAGGCTGAATCACCACGCAAGATTTCGCCATTTTTCGTGCCCGGCAGCATCATCAACATGATTTCCGGGCACGTTTCCATCCAGTACGGATTCAGGGGACCAAACCTGGCGCTGGTCACGGCCTGCACTACATCGACCCACTGTATTGGCATTGCCGGGCGCCTCATTGCCTACGGCGATGCCGACGTGATGATCGCCGGCGGCGCCGAGCATGCCACGACAGTTCTGGGCCTCGGCGGCTTCTGTGCGGCACGTGCCTTGTCCCAGCGCAATGATGAGCCACAGCGGGCGAGCCGGCCCTGGGACCGTGACCGTGACGGCTTCGTCCTCAGCAATGGCGGTGCGGCCCTGGTACTCGAGGAATACGAAGCGGCGCGGCGGCGCGGTGCCAACATCCTTGCCGAACTGGTTGGCTTCGGCATGAGTGGCGATGCCCACCACATTACCGCACCGCCCGAGGACGGGCAGGGTGCGCAGGCCTGCATGCAGGCGGCCATTCGCGATGCCCGCCTCAACCCGGCCGACATCCAGTACATCAATGCCCACGGTACATCGACGCCGCTCGGGGACATTGCCGAGACTCGTGCCATCAAGGGCGTATTCGGTGCCGACGCTTCCCGGGTGGTGGTCAGTTCGACCAAGTCGACTACCGGCCATCTGCTTGGTGCAGCCGGCGCAGTCGAGGCGGTGTTCTCGGTCCTCGCCATCCGTGACCAGGTGGTACCGCCGACGATCAACATCGAGAATCCGGATCCGGAATGCGATCTGGACTATGTGCCAAACGAAGCGCGGCACATGAAGGTTGAGGCGGTCATCTCCAACTCGTTTGGCTTCGGCGGCACCAACGGCAGCGTAGTGTTCCGCCGCGTCTGATCCGGACGGGGCGGGTTGCGTGGCTCGCAAGCCGCTGCAGGACTTCCACCAGGGCCCAGGCGCACCCGGCCAGATGCAGGAGGAAGTCTGCCCATTGCGCGGGCTGTCCGACCTGCTTGCCCTGCATGCAGTCAATCCCCGTCGGTATCCGTTCCTCCTCGAAAGTTCAGGAGAGAGCGAACGCCTGGGCCAGTTCGATATTCTCTGTGCCTTCCCGGGTCACGAACTGTCACTCGACGCCAGGGGTGTCCTGCACGGCCAGGTGCCCGGCGAGCCGCCAGCGCGCGGCTTCTTCGAGGCTCTGGATGCCACCCGGGTCCGCTCAGCCCTGCACAGTGCCGGCGAGTTGCCCTTCCGCGGCGGCTGGTTTGTCTTCCTTGCCTATGAAGCGGTGACCGGAATCGAACCTGCCGTACGGCTTGCCCTTGACCAGAAATTGCCCCAGGCCATGGCAGTGCGCATTCCCGCCGCCGTGATTCGCAACCGCGTTTCCGGCAGCACCATCGCCGTGGCGGAGCAGGGCTGCGGTTTCCTGCTGGAGGCAATTGCTGCAGACGCCGCCCGGGCTGCGTCATTGCCCGTAACCCTGCCGGAAGTCCCGCTTGTCCGTGAACTGGCGGAAGAAAACCCTGCACAGTTCCTGGCGGCGGTGAGTCACGTGCAAGCTCATATCGCGGCGGGGGATATATACCAGGCCAACATCAGCCGCCGCTGGACCACGGAAATTGCCTCCGGCATCGAGCCCTGGATGATCTACGCACGGCTGCGCCGGGCGAACCCGGCACCGTTTGGCGGTCTGGCGCTGCTGGACAGGACGACAGCCATCATCTCATCCTCGCCGGAGCGTCTGGTGCGGGTGCAGGCCGGGTGCATTGAAACACGACCCATCGCCGGTACCCGCCCGCGGATGACGGCCGCCGATCGTGAAGCGGATATGCGTGCCAGCCTGCTTGGCAACGCCAAGGAGCGGGCCGAGCATG
>CAZQGA010000016.1:0-16836 GCA_964592735.1 uncultured Chromatiaceae bacterium
CCCGCCATGCACCAGACGGGTTATGTGGCCGAATACATCGCTGCCATCAGTGATGACCTCACGCTGTCGGCAGCGGCCCGCCACGATGATTACTCGGCATTCAGGAATGCCAACACCTGGCGGGGCACGGCCAGCTGGCGGCCCTCCGGTGGGCTGACCCGCCTGCATGCCAGCCGGGGAACCGGGGTGAAGACCCCGACTTTCACCGAGCGCTTCGGCTTCTATCCGCAGCAATTCGCCGGCAATCCCTCCCTGCAGCCGGAGAAGTCCATGGGCTGGGATGCGGGTATCGAGCGGCGCTTCGCCGCCGGCAACATCGTCGCGGACCTGACCTACTTCCACGCGGACCTCAGCAATGAGATCAACGGCCTGTCCTGCTGCGTCGCCGGCCTGTACACGGCCACCAACATGGACGGCAAGAGCCAGCGTCGCGGCCTGGAGTTCACCGCCAACGCGCGGCTTTCCGAAACCTGGGCGCTCAATACCACCTACACCTACACCGACGCCAGCGAGCCCGCCCCCACGGGCGGGGATCGCCATGAGCTGCGCCGGCCCCGGCACACGGCAGCCCTGCACCTCATCGGCAAGTGGTGGTCCGGGCGCCTCGGCCTGAACACGGGACTCACCTACACCGGCAAGCGCGACGACATCTATTACGACGCCAGCTTCACGCCGGTCCGCGTCAGCCTGCGCAGCTACACCCTGGCGACCCTGGCTGCACGCTACGAGATCACACCCCGTCTGAGCGTCTACACCCGCGTGGAAAATGCCTTCGGCGCCAGCTATGAGGACGTGTACGGCTTCAACACGCCCGGAGCTGCCGGCTACGTCGGCCTGCGCCTCGGCATGTAAGCGTGAGGCTACCGGGCCGGAGTCTGGCGGTTTTCGCTAAGATGCGGACTCGGCCCGGCCTGCAGCCGGGTCTCTTGCGAGGTCAACATGGGCCACCGCCTGACGAAGATCTATACGCGCACCGGTGACGATGGCAGCACCGGCCTCGGCACCGGTGCGCGGGTGCCGAAGGACAGCGCCCGCGTCGAAGCTTATGGGACGATCGATGAGCTGAACAGCCTCGTCGGTATGGTGATCGCCACGCCCGGGACGGCGACCGCTGTCGCGCAATGCCTGAGCGACATCCAGCATGATCTCTTCGATCTCGGCGGTGAACTCTCCGTTCCCGGCCGTGCCGTGATCGACGACGCAGCAGTGACACGGCTGGAAGCCCTGCTCGACGGTTTCAACGCCGACCTGCCGCCGCTGAAAGACTTCATCCTGCCAGGCGGCAGCGCCACCGCTGCGGCCTGCCACGTCGCGCGCAGCGTCAGCCGGCGCGCGGAGCGGCGCCTGTGCTCATTGACGCGGAGCGAAGCGGTCAACCCGGCCTCTTTGCGCTACCTCAACCGCCTCTCCGACCTGCTGTTCGTGCTGGCTCGCGTCCTTGCCCGCCAGGACGGCGGCAGCGAGGTGCTCTGGCGCCCACGGCGTGCTCCTGCGGGTTGATACCCGCTGCCACAGCAGACAAATCCCCACGGAATCGGGCAGGCAACTGCAGCGCATGGTGCCCCGCGACCGACTGGTCCTGCTGTCCGGGCTCATCGTCTACGGCATGAGTCAGTCGCTGCTGTTCATCGTCGGTGCACCGCTCACGCGTGAAGCGGGCCTGAGCGAATTCATGTTTGGCCTGGTCGTGTCCGCGTCCAACGTGTCGCTGGCGCTCGCCTCGCCCTGGTGGGGCCGCCACAGCCAGGCCGCCGGGCGCAAGCGGGTGTATCTCATCGGCCTCGCCGGATTCGCCTGCGGCTATGCCCTGCTCGGCCTTGGCTTCGAAGCCGGGTTCCGGGGCTGGCTTGCGGGCCTGCCGCTTTTCGCCCTGCTCTTTAGCGTGCGGCTCGCCTACGGCGCCGTGGCAGCGGCGATCCAGCCAGCCGCCACGGCCTACATCGCCGACACGACCGAGCTCCAGCAACGTGCCGCAGGCATGGCGCTGATCGCCATGTCGGGAAGCATCGGCACGATCATCGGCCCCGCCATCGGGGGCGCCCTTGCCGTCGCCGGCCCGGTGTTTCCGGTCTATGCGACGGCAGCACTTGCCGGCCTGGCAATCGTCGTCAGCATCTTCTCCCTGCCGGAGCCGGCACGACAGGCGGCCGCGGCAGTACCACGCCGGCTGCGCATGACCGACCGGCGGGTCCTGCCCTACCTGGTGGGCTGGTGCCTGCTGGTCGGCACCTTTACGGCCGTGCAACTGGTGGCTGCGTACTACATACAGGATCGCTACGGCATCCTGGGCGAGGCCGCGGTGATCCGCACATCGAGCGTTGCGTTCATCTGCATGGCCCTGGCCACGCTCGGCACACAACTCAGCATCCTGCGGTTGTGGCATACGACGCCCGCGGTGCTTCTGCGCAGCGGATTCGCGAGCTTTGCAGCCGCGCTGCTCGTCCTGGGCTTCGGGCCGACCCTGCCGTTTCTCTATGTGGGCTTCGCCATCATGGGCCTTGGCTTCGGCTGTGCCGCACCCGGACTGAATGCCGCTGGCAGCCTCAGTGTCCGGCGCGAGGAACAAGGCATGGTGGCCGGCCTGCTCGCGGCGGCACCGAGCGTCGGCATGATCTTCGGGCCGCCGCTGAGCGGCCTCCTCTACCGCGTATCGCCCAATCTGCCCATGACCATCGGCGCGCTGCTCGCCATCGGCATGGCGGTGTGGATGCTGTTTGTCCGCGTGCCTGATCCTCACGCAGCTGAGACGCTGCGGCGCTGACTGGTCGCCTGTTCAGTCTGCCAGGCGCGCCCGCGCCTCCTCCAGTTGTCCGCACATTTCTTCGACGCCGTCGAGCAGCCGTGGACCGGGGCGTGCGATGAGATCCGCATCGACCAGGAAAAGATTACCGGCGCGGACCGCGGGCAGCACGGGCCAGGACCGCCAGTCCGCGAGAGGCCCAGGCTCGCCCGCATGCATATCACTGGCGATGATCGCCTGCGGCGCGGCGTCGAGCACGGATTCCACCGATACGATGGCGGTGAGTCCCGGCAGCGCACCAAACACATTGGTGCCGCCGCACAGCCGCAGACCCTGACCGAGGAAATGCTGGTCCGTAACCGTGAAGTAGGGTCGTTCCGACAGCTGCAGGAACACCCGCAGCGACCGGCCTCCCGTCGCAGCTGCCCGCAAGCGGTCGAGACGCACCTGGAAATCCGCCGCTGCGGCCCCGGCCGCTGCACGGGTGCCGGTGAGTTCACCGATGCTGACGATCTGGCGACCGATATCGGCGAGATCCACGGGCTCGAGAGCGACGACGCGGAAGCCCAGGTCCCCCAGGCGTGCGATCGTCTCGGGTGCATTGCCAGAAGTCCAGGCGAGGACCAGGTCGGGCTTGAGCGCGGCGACCGCCTCGTAATCGACACGGAAGGCATCACCGACCCGCGGCACCTCGCGGGCTGCTGGCGGGTAATCGCTGAACGCCACGGCACCCACCAGCCGGTCACCTGCGCCAGCCGCGAAAACCAGTTCGGCAAGATGCGGAGACAGCGTGATGATGCGCCCGGCAACCGCCGATGCATCATCGGCAGGCGGCGCCTCCACGGGATCACAGCCCCCCAGCGCCAGCGCACCGGCCAGCCATAGCGAGGGCCAGAACCGGAACAGGAACCGGCGCATCAGCGCAGCGTCGCCCCGTGCCGCTCGCCCTCGAGGAGCCCTGCAAGCCGACCCCAGTCGAAAGTCGGCCCGGGATCGGTCTTGCGCCCCGGCGCGATGTCGCTGTGGCCCACGACCGGAGCGCGCCGCAGCGAGGGCCAGGCGCGGCGCAGCGCCTCGATCAGCCGTGCAAGTACGTCGTATTGCACCGTTTCATACGGCACGTCATCGGCGCCCTCGAGTTCGATGCCGATGGAGAAGTCGTTGCAGCGTTCCCGGCCACAGTGGCTCGACTGGCCGGCATGCCAGGCGCGCCGGCCGAGCGGCACGTATTGCACCAGCTCGCCGTCGCGGCGCACCAGCAGGTGCGAGGACACGCGCAGGGGCGCGATGTCGGCGAACGAGGCATGGGCTGCCGGATCGAGACCGTTGGTGAACAGCGCGTCGATCCAGGGTCCACCGAACTGGCCGGCTGGCAGCGAGATGCCGTGCACCACGATCAGCTCCGGCAGGCAGCCGGCCGGCCGCTCGTCCTGGTTGGGCGAGGGCAGCTGGCGTGCGCCGCACACCAGGCCGGTTTCCCCGTCGATCATGATCGCCGCCGTCACGGGGGACAGTTTACTAGGTGCCGGTACTTCGGTTTCGGAAAGCAGGGCTGCACGCTGAATACTGGTACGCTACCCGAATCTTTCCGAAACCGAAGTACCGGTACCGTATACATGCTGCGGCGGATCTTTTCGGAACAGCGCCTGAGCCCCGGTACGGCGGCCACCCTCGGCGGCGACGCGGCCAACCACGTGCTGCGCGTCCTGCGCCTGCGGCGGGGCGACAGGCTGGTGGTGTTCGATGGCTCCGGGCTGGACTACGACGCCGAGATCATCGACCTGGGCCGCAACGACGTGCAGCTGCGCGTCGGCGCCGGTCGTGAGGTCCAGGCAGAGTCGCCGCTAGCCATCACGCTGTTTCAGGGCGTCTCGCGCGGACCACGCATGGACACCGTGATCCAGAAAGCCACCGAACTCGGTGTCGCCCGCATCCAGCCGGTGCTTGCCGAACGCAGCGTCGTGCGGCTCGACGAGGACCGCGCCGGCCGTAAGCGCGAGCACTGGCAGCGGGTCGCGGTGGCCGCCGCCGAACAGAGCGGCCGCAGCCGCGTACCGGAGATCGGCGAACCGGGACCATTCGACGTCCTCATTCCGGTGCACCCAGACTATCCGACGCGGCTGCAACTCGATCCGCAGGGTGAGCCGTTCAGCACACTGGGGCGACCAGCGGGGCCCGTGGCGCTGCTGGTGGGACCGGAGGGCGGCCTCACGGCAGCGGAAGCACAGCTCGCGGCAGACTTCGGCTTCCAGCGCCTGCGGCTCGGGCCACGCATCCTGCGCACGGAAACCGCCCCGCTGGCGGCGCTCACGGTTCTGCAGTTTCTCGCTGGCGATCTCGGCTGAGCCGCCAGCAACACCAGTTGCCGCGCTAGAGAAGCCGGTTGCCCAGCCACCAGGCAACCGAGGCAAACAGCGCTGAAGCCGGGATGGTGAGCACCCAGGCCACGACGATGTTGCCGGCCACACCCCAGCGCACGGCGGAAAAACCGCGCTGCGCGGAGCCCACGCCGATGATCGAGCCGGTGATGGTGTGCGTGGTGGAAACAGGAATGCCGAAACCGGAGGCGAGGAACAGGGCCATCGCGCCACCGGTTTCTGCGGCAAAGCCGCCCACGGGCTTGATCTTGGTAATGCGCTGCCCCATCGTCTTGACGATGCGCCAGCCGCCAAAGAGCGTGCCACAGCCGATGGCAAGATAGCAGCTGACGATCACCCACATCGGCAGGTGGTCACGAGTGGCGTCCCCCGAGGCGATGAGCAGCAGCCAGATGACGCCCATGGTTTTCTGGGCGTCGTTGGCGCCGTGGCCGACGCTGTAGAGCGCCGATGACACCAGTTGCAGCCGGCGGAAGATGCGATCGATCCGATAGGGCGCGGCCCGCAGGAACAGCCAGGACACCGCGGTGATCAGCAACGCGCTCCAGAGAAAGCCGATGAGCGGCGCGGCAATGATGAAAATGCCGATCTTCAGCAAGCCGGGCAACAGCAGCGCCTTTGGACCAGCCGCGCTCACGACGGCACCGATCATGCCGCCGATCAGGGCGTGGGACGAACTCGACGGAATGCCAAAATACCAGGTGATCACGCTCCAGCCGATGGCGCCCGTCAGGGCACCGAAGATCACGTGGTAATCGACCAGGCCCGGCTCGACGATGCCCTTGCCGACGGTCGCGGCGACCTTCAGCTCGAAGATGGCGATGGCAAGGAAGTTGAACATCGCCGCCCAGACCACGGCCTGGTGCGGCTTGAGCACGCCGGTGGAAACGACCGTTGCGATGGAATTCGCGGCGTCATGGAAGCCGTTCAGGAAATCGAAGAGCAGCGCCACGGCGACCAGCAAGGCCAGGGTGTTGAACGTTATCTGGACTTCCACGATCAGCCGTTCTCGAGGACCACGCCCTCGATGAGGTCAGCGACGTCCTGGCACCTGTCGGTTGCGGTTTCCAGCAGTTCGTAGACCGCCTGCAGCTTGATCACCTGGCGCACGTCGGCTTCCTCGCGGAACAGCCGCGAGATGGCATTGCGCATGACGCGGTCGGCGTCGGACTCCAGCCCGTCGATGTCCTGGCAAAGCCTGAGGATGGCCGATGCATTGCGCATGGAGGACATCAGGCCCACGGCCGACTGCACCCGCTCGCAGCAGAGTTTCACCAGATCAGCCAGATGCGCCGCCTCGGGCGGCAGATGCCGGACGTCGTAGAGCATGAGCGACTCAGCCGCGTCCTGGATCAGGTCCAGGATGTCGTCCATCCGCGAAATCAGGCGGTGGATGTCATCGCGATCAAAGGGCGTGACAAAAGTCTTGTGCAGGAGCGCCGTGGTCTCGCGGGTCACGCGATCGGCGGCGTGCTCGATCTCGCCGATACGGGCAATGCGCCCCTCGCGGCAGCCCTCCTCGCCAAAGCCGTGCAGGAGTTCGGCGATTTCCACCCCGCCCTGCATCACCAGGGCTGCGTGCTGGTTGAAAAGATCGAAGAAGCGCCCTTCACGGGGCATGAGACGCGAGAAGAGCTGCATGGGCCGCCCAGCTGATTTTTCTGCTCTGTTTGGATGCGCAGCGTACCAGAAAGCGCATCCCCGGGCGCAGGGAAAGCCGTCCGCAGGGCAGGCCCGGCTCAGGTCAGCCGGCGGGCGGAGCGATCCAGGCAGGCGTGAAGCATATCCTCGACATGCAGCAGGTCAGGGATGAGCGGGTACTCGTTGATCATGCGGATCTGGCAGATCACGGGTCCCTCGCCCGGCCAGGCCTGGCGCTCATCGAGCTTCATGACCTCTCGATTGACGCGCACCAGTTGCGGAAAGCCCTCGGTGAGGATGCCGTAATACCCCGTGTCGAGCTTGCCGGAAAGCGCGTTGAAGATGGCGATACGGGTGCGCCCGCCGGGTTCGCCAGCTTCCCGGCCACAGAGTTCCTCGAAGGAGATCACCGGTATGCGCAGGCTCGTCCAGGAAACCAGCCCGCGGAACCAGCCCGGCTGGTGGTCTGCCCCATGGCGTTGCGGTGTGGCGTAGCGGATGACCTCGGCGATGCAGGTGCGCGGGACGATGAGGCGCAACTGCCGCAGCGGGATCAGCTGGCAGTAGATCTCGTCGATGGCGATACGCGTCGCGCTGCCGGGGTTGACCATGTCAGGCCTGCTTCAGCTGGTGACGCACCGCTTCCAGGAGCGCACGCTCCTGGTAGGGCTTGCCGAGGTAGTCGTTCACACCGACCTCGATCGCGCGGGCCTTGTGTTTGTCACTGACCCGCGAAGTAATCATGATGATGGGCACCGTGGCGGTGTCGGCGTTGTTGCGCACGTGCTTTGCAAATTCGTAGCCGTCCATGCGCGGCATCTCCACGTCGAGCAGGATGATGTCAGGACGGTGGTCCTGCAAGCTGCCAATGGCGTCCATGCCATCCTTCGCGGTAACCACGCGGAAGCCATTGCGCTCGAGCAGGCGCTGGGTCACCCGGCGCATCGTGATGGAATCATCCACGACCAGCGCGAGCGGCCCCCTCGCCAGCGGCTCGACCATCGGCGCACGCACGGCGGCTCCCGTCCGGGCACTGCGCACCAGGATGGCCATGTCGAGGATCACGGCGATGCGGCCATCACCAAGGATGGTGGCGCCGGCGATGCCGCGGATGGTGGCAAGCTGTGGGCCTACCGGCTTGACGACGATCTCGCGGCTGTCCTGCATCTCGTCGGCAATGAGCGCCGTGGAATGTTCCTCGGCCCGCACGAGGATCACTGAAACGCGGCTCTGCTCCTCCGGGATGCGGGCCGGCCCGAGGCCCAGGTATTCACCCAGGTGGCGGAACTGGTAGGACTGGCCGCCATATTCGATGAGCGGCTGCGCCGTGCCAAGTCGTGCGAGCAACTCGCTGCGCGAAATGCGGATGACGCCCTCCACCGTGGGCAGTGGCAGCGCGTAGATTTCCGTGCCACAGCGCACGATGAGGGCCTGGCTGACTGCCAGGGTGAATGGCAGCCGGATGGTGAAGGTCGTGCCACGGCCGGGCACCGAGCCGATGCGCAGCGAACCGCCAAGCTTGGCGACCTCGCTGGTCACCACGTCCATGCCGATGCCCCGGCCTGCCGCCTGGGTCAGCCGGTCTGCCGTGCTGAAGCCCGGCCGCAGGATGAACTGCATGGCCTCCTCGTCGCTGACCGCGGCCCCGGTGTCGATGAAGCCGAGATCGGCGGCCTTGCGACGCACGGCGGCGACGTTGACGCCGCGGCCGTCGTCGGCGATTTCCACCACGGCCTCGGAACCGTCCCGGCGCAGGTTGATGAAGATGCTGCCTGTCGCCGGCTTGCCCGCTGCCTCGCGCTCGGCAGGCGCTTCGATGCCATGGACCACGGCGTTGCGCAGCATGTGCTCGAAGGGACCCAGCATGCGCTCGAGCACCTGGCGATCGAGTTCGCCACCACCCTGCATGTGCAACTCGGCGCGCTTGCCCGCTTCCAGCGCGGTCTGTCGCACCAGGCGTGCCAGGCGCGGGGCATGCTGGTGGAAGGGCACCATGCGCGTACGCATCAGGCCGTCTTGCAATTCGGTGGCCGTGCGCGCCTGCTGCACGAGCAGCGCCTCGGTGTCCCGCGCCATGTTCTGCAGCAGGTCCTTGAGGCTGTTTACGTCAGTTGTCGTCTCCGCCAGGCTCCGCGACAGCTGCTGGATGGTGGAGTAACGGTCGAGTTCCAGCGGATCGAAACCACCACGCCCACCGGCATCGTCCTGGTGGCGGAAAAGGATCTGTGCCTCGGTCTCCAGTTCGAGCTTGCGCAACTGTTCGCGCAGACGCACCACCGTTGCCCCCAGCTCTTCGAGGTTGAACTGGATAAGGTTGACCTGCTGGCTGAGCCGGGACTGGAAGATGCTGATTTCGCCTGCGTTGTTGAGCAGCTGGTCGAGCAGCAGCGAGTCGACGCGAGCCGTCTCCCGCCGTTCGACGGCTGGCGGGCGTACCGTCATGGCCGGCGTTGCGCCCGCCATCGCAGCAGGCGGCAGCACAAGGGCTGGCTGCTCAAGCTCCCGGGCCAGCTGTTCGATGCGATCCAGCGCCGGCAAGCTGATTTCGGCAGCTGCGGCAACCGGCTCCACCGTCTCCGGCATCATGACTGCCGGCGTCGGCTCCGGCATTGGCTCTGGCTCAGGCTCTGGCTCAGGCTCAGGCACCGGCGGCTGCACCACGACGACAGGCGCCTCGATCTCCGGGGTTGGCAGCTCAGCAGCCGTGTCGGCCTCGATCTCAAGTCCGGCCGGTGCCGTGGACTCGACCACGGCCGGCAGCACCGGTGTCAGCCCGGTGACCGGTTCGACAACCGGTACCGCCCCGGCATGCAAGGCAGCGCGCACACGGGCAGCGAGTTGCGCAGCCAGCGGTTGTTGCTCGCCGGTGACAGCGTCCTCGCGCAGCCGGTGCAACTCGTCGAGGCTCGCCTGCAGCAGATCGCCGAAAGCCGGATCGCGCGCAATCACGCCTTCGCCTGCGCGGATGAGCAAGGTCTCCAGGTCATGGCTGAAATCACCGATGACCCCGAGGCCCGCCATGCGGGCGCCACCCTTGAGCGTATGCAGGTGGCGCTGCAGGTCAGCCATCGCCTGTGCATCGCTGGTGTCGCCATGGCCCTCGGCCAGGCGCGCCACCGCGGCATCGGCCGCCTCGAGCAACTCGGCAGCTTCCTCCGCAAAAATTGCGGCAATCTCGGCGTCGTAGGGCAGCGCCGTCGTCTCTGCGGGCGGCAGCTCGACTGCTGAAGGGCCGGGAGCCGCTGCACTCACCGACTCCAGCTCTGGTGCGGATACTGGCTCGGGTTCCGGCTCTGCCTCTGTCTCTGGCCCGATTTCAACCTCAAACTCGAACCCGGGTTCGGGCTCAGCTTCATGCTCCAGCGAAAATTCCTGGCCCGGCCACTCCACGGTTTCGCCAGCGGTCACGTTCGCAGGCTCGACGAACTCCGTGGATGCAGGCAGCTCGGCGGTGATCTCAATGACCTCCGCCAGTGGCAACTCTTCCACGAGGATGGAGTCGTCCACCGCCGGGGCATCGGCCTCCTCCGGCACAGGCTGCAGGCCGGTGATCTCACTGATCTCTTCCGCAGGCGCGTACCCGGCGTGATCAAGGGCCACGAGATGATCGTGCAGGCGCTGCTCCAGATCGGCGGTCTCCGGCACGGGTCGCCAGGGCTCGGCCAGGTAGGCCACCAGCGCCTCGATGCGGGAGGCCGTATCGCGCAGGCTGGCGACCGCGCCTTGCGGCAGGCGGGCCGGGCGGTTGTAAGCCAGGCTCACCAGTGCGTTCAACGCCTCGGTCAGCGGCAGGCCGATCTCCACGCGGGCCATGGCAAGGCTGCCGTTGAGCGTATGGCAGGAACGGTAGAGATCCTCGGTCACGGCATGCGGCGGGGCCGCTTCGTCACAGCGGGCGACGAAGCGGCGCAGGCTCGCCAGATGGCCGCTGACTTCACGTGTGAAGATGTCGAGCAGCACCGGATCCAGGCTGGCCGCAGCCGGTGCTGGCACAACTGCCGGCTCAGGCGCCGGCTCGTCTGTCGGGGCTGGCTCTGCGGGTGCGCTGGCGAGCGGCGGCTGAACAACTGCGGGAACAGGCTGCGTGGGCGCAACCATCTCTTCCGGCTCGACGACAGGGTCGGGCTGGGGTTCAGCCAGCACCTGGACGCGCACCATCAGCGTATCCAGGTCACCGGCCGGCGCCGCACCCACCTCCAGCTGCTCGAGCAGGGCAGGCAGTGCCGTGATGCATTCCTGCAGCGTCGCCAGCAGCTGTGGGCTGCGCTGCGCCGTGCCGTTGATGACGCGATTGAGTAGTACTTCGACCTTCCAGCAGAAGTCGCCGATCGCCTCGGCACCGACCATCCGGCCACTGCCTTTCAGCGTATGGAAAGAGCGGCGCAGGGCAGCCAGGGAGTTCCCGTCGGCATCATCACGCTCCCAGGCCGGGAACGAGCGGTTGATGGCCGCAATCTCCTCGCGCGCCTCCTCGATGAACAGCTCCAGCAACTCCGGATCGAGCGGCTCGCGGCCACCGCTGTAGGCGGCGGCCGGCAACGTGGCAGGCGGCAGCGGCGCTGGCGCAACCGGGGTCATGATGACCTGCGTGGCTTCATGCTCCTGCGTACCGGTTGCCACCGTTTCGGCGGCATCCAGCCCTGCCATCCGCTCGAGTGCGGCCTCATCTGTGGTCGCCACGGCAACCTGCGCCACCCCGTCGAGGCAACGCTCGGCGTTGTCGAGCATGTAATGGGGTTCGCTGCGGCCGGCCTGCAGGGTCTCGAGGTAATACTCCAGGGCCACCGTCGCATCGGCCAGCCGGTCAAGGCCGGCGCGATCGGCCTGCTGGCGCCCCTGGCTGAGCAGGTTGCGGATGGCTCCCTGGAGGCGCTCGACCACACCGGCCGCCCGATCCTTGCCGAGCATCAGCAATCCCGCGGCAATGCCTTGCAGTTGTTCGGGCACGGCATCCAGGGCAACACCTTCGCCACCGCGGTCCGTCACCTGGGTGACCGCCTCCTTGACCCGTGCCAGATTCACCAGGCACTCGCGCATCACGGCCGGCATGACCTGGCGGCCGAGGTCGACGCCGCCCCCCGGCGGCACGTCCATGCTGACGACCGTGGGCTCTTCGGCCTGAGGTGCGATCATGCCGATGAGGTCACCCTCGAGGCGATCCTCGACACCGAGGAGCGCGGCAGCGATGCCGACCAGGGTGGCTTCATCCGGGCGGCGCCCGTGGGCGATCAGCTCCTGCAGTTCCTCGCGGCGGGTCTGCACCGCTTCGCGCAAATCACCGAGGCCCAGCACCCCGAGCGTGTCGCCGATCTTCTTCAGCAACTCGAGTTGTGGCGTAAGCTCTTCGACGCGCTCCATCCCGGTACGCACGAAGATGTCGAGGACATCCTTGACCCGTGCGAGATCCTCGCGGATCGCCTGGGCGACCGTCTGCATGAGCTTGACGCTGGGTGCGGACAGGCTCTGGCGGGCATGCTCGACCTGCGCATCGCCCGGCACCAGGTCGGACAGGTTGAAAGCCGTACGGATGGCGCCAACGCGCGGCCCGCTGGTGCGCGCCCGGGTCACGTAATAGAGCAGGTTGTTGACCAGTTCGGCCGGCGGAACCCTGGCGAACTGGGCCTCGCCCAGCATGCGCAGGCGTTTGATCTCCCGGTCTGCCTGGCCCATCAGCCGCTTGAGCGAAACGCTGGTCTCGAGTCCGCCGTCCAGCAGGGCCTCGATGACACCAGCCACGACCCACCAGAGCTGGTGGACTTCCCCGGCCGTGGCGGCACGCTCCAGGCGCTCGACCACGCTGGACATCTGGCGCAGGTTCGCCTCCGCCGCGTCGCCGCGAATCCATCCCAGCAGCGCCAGCTGGAACCGCGGACGCAACTCACCAGCGAGCTGCGCGACGTCCTCGCCGCTTTGCGCAGATCTCGGCAGCGTGCCGGCCACGCGCGACTCACCGCCCACATTCAGCAGCAGCAGGGTGCTTTCCGACAGCAGCGGACGCCCCCGCGCTGCACGCAGGTCGTTGAGAAGCGGCAGCAACACCAGCGGGATGTCGCGTCCGCCATTGAGTACGCGTTCCACGTAAGCCGGCAGTTGCACGGCGGCGCGCATCAACGCCTCCAGCGGCTCGTCGGCACCGCCGTCACGACGCTTGAGCCGGGCGAGATGGGCGCAGGTCTGCTCCATTTCCTCGGCCAGCAGGCTGGCGCCGTGGGTCTCCGTCATGCGCAGCACGCCGCGCGCGGTGTGCAGCAGTGCAGCCACGCGTTCCAGTGCCTGCGAGCCGCCATCGCCCTCGGCGAACTGCTCCAGCACCACGCGCGCATCGTTGAGCGTGACCGCCAGCTCGTCGCTGACGATCTGCAGCGATGCCTGTGGAATCGCGGTGTTCATGGCGGGGCGGGGTGCCGCGGAGCCTGCCGTCAGGCCGTGCGCTTGCCGATGACGCGCAGCCCCCGTTCACCGTAAGCACCGGCCTCGGCGCCGGGCGCCGCCGGGCGCGGTTCCGGCCCGCGGCCACGACGTGCATCCAGCGCCCCGGCCGGCAGCCGGAAGCCGGCCACCGAGCGGCGCAGCTGCGCTGCCAGCGCGGCCAGCTTGCTGATCGACTCGCGGGTGTTGCTGGTGCCGGACGCCGTCTGCGAGTTGATCTGCTGCAGCAGCTCGACGATGCGGATCACCGCGGCCGCGGCACCCGCCTGTTCCCGCGCCGAATTGGAAATGTTCTGCACCAGGCTGGCAATCTGGCTGGAGACCTGCTCGATCTCCTCCAGCGCGGCTCCGGCATTCTCGGCAAGCAGCGCACCGCCCACTACATCGGTGGTGCTGCGCTCCATGGAGACGATCGCTTCGTTGGTATCGGCCTGGATGGTGCGCACCAGCACTTCGATCTGCTTGGTCGCGTTGGCTGAGCGCTCCGCCAGGCGCTGGACCTCGTCGGCCACTACCGCGAAGCCACGGCCAGCCTCGCCGGCCATCGAGGCCTGGATGGAGGCGTTCAGTGCCAGGATGTTGGTCTGGTCGGCGATGTCATTGATGAGCTCGACGATGTTGCCGATCTCCTGCGAGCTCTCGCCGAGCCGCTTGATGCGCTTGGAGGTGTCCTGGATGGTCTCGCGGATGGCGTTCATGCCCTCGATGGTGCGACGCACCGCTTCCCCGCCCTTGTGGGCGACATCCACCGAGTGCCGGGCCACGTCGGACGAACGTTCGGCGTCGCCGGAGACCTCCTCGATGGAGCCAACCATGCGGCCGATGGCCTGCGTAGCGGATTCCACCTGCTTGGACTGGGCATCGCTCGCCTGGGCCAGCTGGACCGCGGTGGTCTCGGCGCTGCGCGCCGCGCCATCGAGGAGGATGGCGCTCTCGTTGATCGTCATGACCAGTTCGCGCAGCGCCTCCACGGCGTAGTTGATCGAGTCCGCGATGGCACCGGTAATGTCCTCGGTAACCGTGGCCTGCACGGTGAGATCGCCGTCGGCCAGGCTCGACAGCTCATCGAGCAGGCGCAGGATGGCCTGCTGGTTGCGATCCGCCTGGTCGCTGACCACCGGCACCGGGCTCGCGGGCACGGCCTGGAAATAAACCCAGGCCATCGCCACCAGGATCACCGCAGCCAGCACCAGCAGGCCGATCACGATCAGGTCACGGGCCGGCGCGCCCACGATGCCACCCGCCGCGGCAGGCGCCGCCACCAGACGCAACGCCGCCTGGTCCAGCTGGCGGGAGGCCTGGGCAACGAGATCGAGCCGGTCACCCAGCGCACGGGCATCGCGCACACGGGTAAACATCTTGTCGCGCGCAGCGGCCAGACGCGCCAGCGCCTCCACGCCCCGTACGCTGCTGACTGCCTTGAGGTTGAGATCCGGGTCCCCGCTGCGCAGCCCGAGAAGGATCTGCTCGACATCGATCTCGGTCTGCCCGAGTGCGTTGGCAATGTCAGTGGGCTGGGCCGGGCCCGTCACCAGCGTGCGTACCTGCGCGGCGAGGCCGTCCACGATGCTGCTGAGCCGCTTGAGCTGGGCACCGGTCGCCGCCTGGCTGCCAGTGGCAAACTGCAGCTCCTCCGCCTCCCGGCGTACCACCGGCGCCAGCTTCTCGAGGTCGGCAACTATGGCGTAGGCGGCCAGGATTTCCGGCCGGCTCTTGCTGATGGTGGCTGCGCTGCTGCGCAACTGCGCCGCCAGCGGCGCAGCGTCACCCTTGCTGGCAGCCGCCAGCCGCGGCACGGCAAGAGCAAGCGCATCGAAGGCCTGCGGTACCCCGCGCAGCGCCTCACGTGACTGCACGACAGCCGCCTGCAGGGCGGCATCCTCGCCCACCGCAGCCCCGGCAGCACCGGGACCCTTGAATACCAAAGCCATGGCGCCCACCAGCGCCAGGAACATGCACAAGGCGAGGATGGCCAGATTGCGCGACCGGTTGCTGCTGTTGAACATGTGCTCTGCATCCTCCAAACGGGGCGCGGCCTGCGCGCCACTGCTGTCGTCTTGTTGTTCGCCTGCGGGGACGTGCTGCCCCGCTAGTCTTCTGCCGCCCGCTGGAACTCACGGCTCAGCAGCAGCTTCTCCACACGCAACACCGGCCAGACTTCCAGCCCGCGACGGAAAGCGCCGTCGAGACAACGCTCCGCCCGGATCGCAGTCTGCGGGAATTCGCCGACATGCTCACGCTGCATGAACCTGCGAAAACCATAGACCTCGTCCACCACGAGACCCACGGAAAACTCGCTGCTGTGGACCACCAGCACCCGCGCCGTGCGATCGCTGCCAATCACGCCACCACCCAGGAAACAACGCAGGTCAGCCACGGGCAGCAGGTGGCCACGGACGTTCGCCAGCCCCCGCACCCAGGATTTTGCGCCGGGCACCCGGGTCAGTGCCGGCGGCAGCATGAGTACTTCGCGGATCTCCTCCCGGGCCACCACGAACCGTTCATTGCCGAGCCGCAGGCCGATGCCGACCCACTCTTCGGCACTGGCATCATCGCCAGGCCCGCCCGTCAGCGCCACCCGGGAGAGACGCTCGAGCTCGCGCAGCAACTCGAAGGGATGCTCCTTCAGTGTCCGCAGCCCGGTGCCCGTCAAGGTGGTCACGATGGCCGCATCACGACCTGATATTGGCACGTACCGCCGCCACCAGCTCGTCGTCGCCAACCGGCTTGGTGATGTAGCTGACGGCGCCCTGGCGCAGGCCCCAGATCCGGTCCGTCTCCTGGTGCTTGGAGGTCACGATCACGACGGGTATGGCAGCTGTGGCGGGATTCTTCGCCAGGTGCCGGGTGGCCTGGAAGCCGTTCATGCCCGGCATGACGATATCCATCAGGATCACGTCCGGGTGCTCGCGCTCGGCCAGCGTGATCGCCTCCTCACCTTCGCTCGCCACCAGGGTATCGAACCCGTGGCGCTGCAGGGCCTGGGAAATCACATGCTGGTCGGTTGGCGAATCGTCGACGATGAGTACCAACGCCATGTCTGTATCCTCCGGGAGCCGTGTCAGCGCGACACGTGACCCCTGATGGCCCCCAGCAGTTCGTCCTTCGTGAAGGGCTTGGTGAGGTAGTGCTCCGAGCCGACGATGCGGCCGCGGGCGCGGTCGAACAGGCCGTCCTTCGAAGACAGCATGATCACCGGCGTATCCTTGAAGGTGCGGTTGTGCTTGATCAGCGCGCAGGTCTGATAGCCATCGAGCCGGGGCATCATGATGTCCACGAAAATGATGTCGGGACGGTGATCGGCGATCTTGGCCAGCGCATCGAAGCCGTCCACCGCCGTGTACACCTGGCAGCCCTCCCTGGAAAGCAGGGTCTCTGCCGTCCGGCGGATGGTCTTGCTGTCGTCGATGACCAGGATCTTCAGGCCATGCAGGTCGCCGGAACCTTCCGCAGTCACCGAGCCCTCCATCCGGAAAATCTGCTTTTGCCCTTTTAACATAACGATCCAGGCTCATCCACGCTGGGCACGGGCCCGGACTTCCATCAGTCGTCGACAGGCAGATACGGCATGCCCCGGACGGGCATCACGAACCCGCTCAACAGCAACCTGTTCCGGGGTCGCAACAACCCCGCACGCACACCGTCAGG
>CAZQGA010000017.1:0-16475 GCA_964592735.1 uncultured Chromatiaceae bacterium
CCTCGCGGACCTCCGGCAGCGAGAGATCCAGACGCAGCATGTCACCACGCGAGAGAATCACCGCCCGTTCGATGACGTTCTTCAGTTCGCGGACATTGCCCGGCCAGTCATAGCGACGCAGGGCCTCGACCTGGCCCTGGGTAAGTTGCGGAACCTGCCGGCCGAACTGCCGGCAGACCTGCTCGAGGAAGTGCACCGCCAGCTGGACCACGTCCTCGCCGCGCTTGCGCAGCGGCGGCACCTGCACCGGGAAAACGCTGAGGCGGTAGTAGAGGTCCTCGCGGAATTCACCTGCCTCCACGGCCTTTTCCAGATCTTTGTTGGTTGCTGCGATGACACGTACGTCGACCTTGCGCGTGCGGTCGTCACCGACCCGTTCGAATTCCTGTTCCTGCAGGACCCGCAGCAGCTTGCCCTGCAGTGACAGCGGGATCTCACCAACCTCGTCGAGGAAGATGGTGCCGCCATCAGCCAGTTCGAAGCGCCCGACGCGGTCACGATGGGCACCGGTGAAGGCACCGCGAACGTGACCGAAGAACTCACTCTCGAAAAGCTCGTGCGGGATGGCTGCGCAATTGACCTTCACCAGCGGGCCAGTCGCCCGCTGGCTGCGGGCGTGGATGGCATGCGCGACGAGTTCCTTGCCTGAACCGGTCTCGCCAATGATGAGAACGCTGGCCGGTGTGCCGGCGACCGCCTCGATCCGTGCCATCATCGCCGCCAGGGCCGGACTCTGACCGACGATGCGGCCAAAGTTCATCGACACGGCGACCTCCTCGCGGAGGTAGTCGCGCTCCCGCTCGAGTTCCTCCTTGAGACGTGCGATCTCGCTGTAGGCGTCGCGCAGGCGGGCCTCGGCGCGGTTGCGCTCGGTCACGTCCTTGCTGGCCACCAGCAGCCGGACGACCTCGCCGCGCTCGTTGCGCTCGGCACGCGCGGACAGCAGGACATCGACGACGCTGCCGCCTTTCGTCACCATCTGCCGCGGCACGTTCAGCCGGTCGCCCTGGCTGATGACCTCGGGGAGCCGTCCATCGAGCAGCGGACGACGGGATTCGTCGGCGATGAACTCCAGGATCGAGCGACCGATGACCTCGTTGCGCTGATAACCCAGTTTGGCAAGCCAGTGATTGCTGACGGCGGTGATGCGCCCATCGGGGTCGATGGTATGCAGCATCGCAGGCGTGGATTCATAAAGGTCGAGGTAACGGCGCTCCAGCCGCTCACGGTCGGAAGGCTCCTCGAACAACGACACCGAATAGCGCAAGCCGCTGCCGTCGGGCTTGTACACCGCCACCGTCGTCGCCAGCAGCGGCAGGGCACGCCCATCCCGTGTGAAAAACTCCACCGGAACATGATCCAGGCGCCCGACCCGCCGGAAACGCGGCAGATGCTCCTCGCGGATCCGCTGTGCGCTGGCCGGCGTGGCAAGATCGTCCGGACGGCGGCCGCGAAGTTCAGCGCGCTCATAGCCCAGACGGCGCTCCCATTCATCCGTCACGTCGAGGAAACGTCCTTCACCGTCCAGCAAAGCCAGGAGAACGGGCAGGCTGCGGATCAGGGTCGTGTTTTGCTCGTCAGGTGCAGTCACGCCGAGATCATACGATATTCCGTGACACAAAGTAACGGCATATCGTTATTTACGATTTTCCGGGAATCTAGCAAAAACAGAACTCTTTGTTTTTACAACCTATTTTACTTGGCATGGTTCCTGCTATATCAGGACGAGCCTGAAGGCAGGCTTGATTGAAGCAGGAAAGGTCAGGACATGGATACCAGAAACGAGCAGGCCAATTTTTCGGGTGAGCGGCTGTCGGCAATGCTGCTGGCTGTCGCGGCAACCGTGATCGTCTTCGCAGCCATTGATGCTGCGTTCACGCCCCACGCCGGCCACGTCATCGGGCACGTCCTCGGCCTGTCACCGCTGGCCCTCTGAGCCCCGGCACCCACACAGGAACAGTTAACGAAAGCCGAACGTCTTCAAGGCCGCACCGTAGTCCCCCCCCCCTCTTACGGTGCGGCTGGAAGCGACGATCCTCCGGGGTCGTCTTCGCGGGCCCTCCCCTCCAGGAGCCCGCGGCCACGGGCTCGCATGACTGTCATGCGAGCCCTTTTTTTCTGATCCCGGCACAGTTGTGCGTCAGATCATGTCGCGACTGCCCCACGCCGGGCAGAATCGCACGTCGTGACTGACCCTGCAAAGCCGCCCCCATTCTGGCTTGGCCGCCAGCCGATCCTCAACCGCCATGGGCAAACCGTGGCCTACGAGCTCCTGTTCCGCAGCGGAAGCAGCCCGACGGCAGCGGTGACGGACAATCGCATGGCGACGGCCAGCGTCATCACGCACGCATTCAACGAACTGGGGATTGCCTCCGTACTCGGTGAATGCCGGGGCTTCATCAACTTCGATGCTGAACTGCTGCTGTCCGACGCAGTTGAACTGCTGCCCCCGGCGCGGACGGTCATCGAGCTGCTCGAAACCGTGGAAATCACCCCGGAAGTCATTGCACGCTGCCGCAAGCTGCGCCAGCGCGGCTTCACCTTCGCGCTCGACGACATCGTGCGGCTCGATGAGGCTTACACGCCCATCCTGCCGCTCATCGATATCATCAAGATCGACGTACTGGAAACGCCGCCTGACAGCCTGCCGGCGATGATCGCCCAGGTCCGCCACACCACTGACATCCAACTCCTCGCCGAGAAAGTCGACAACCGCGAGCAGGCCCGCCAGTGCCACGAACTGGGCTTCGAGCTGTTCCAGGGCTACTTCTTCGCCCAGCCCGCCATCCTGCAAGGGCGACGCACCGACCCGGCGCGGCAGCTGCTGGTCCATGTCCTCCAGCAGGTCCTGGCTGACGCCGACAACCGGGACATCGAGGCCAGCTTCAAGCAGGCGCCGGAGTTGAGCTACAAGCTCATGCGTCTCGTCAACTCGGTCGGCATGGGCCTGCGCGCGCCGATCAGTTCCATTTCACACGCCCTGACGATCCTCGGCAACCGCCAGCTGCAACGCTGGGTACAACTCCTGCTGTTTGCCCAGGGCGGCACCGGCGACGCAACGAGTCCATTGCTGACCCTGGCCGCGTCACGGGGCCGACTGATGGAACTGCTCGCCACGAAGCGCCGGGCCAGCAACGCCGAATGCGACCGCGCCTTCATGACCGGCATCTTCTCCCTGCTGGACGTCCTGCTGGATTCCACCATGGACGACGTGCTCGCCCAGATCAGCCTGCCCGATGACGTGCGCGATGCGCTGCTGGCGCGGCGCGGATCGCTCGGGCAGTTGCTCGAACTGGTCGAAGCCCTGGAGGCACACGGCAGCAACGACTTGCCCGCACGACTCACGGCCGCCGGATTCGGTGACTTCAATGACATCGCCACGGTCCAGGTCAAGGCGCTGACCTGGGCCAACACCATTGCCCAGCCGATGACCGGCGCCTGATGACAACAAATTCACGCCGGCAGGACATCGGCTGTGCTAATTTGGATCCGCGGGGTACTGCACACAGACGCTCCGCAGTGCGTTATCTGATGTCGCGTTCTTTTTCATAGGGGAGGTTGTATGAAGCGAATCCTGATCGTTACGGCCCTGCTTGGACTGTCGACCACTGCCCTGGCAGAGGCACCCGGTGGCCCGAACTGCGGCTGGGGCAACATGCTGATGAATGGCCAGTCCGGCCTCGGTGCCCACGTCATTGCCAGCATCACCAACGGCACCAGCGGCAATGCCACCTTTGGCATGACCACCGGCACCAACGGCTGTTCGGCCAATGGCAAGCTGACCTACGGTGGCAAGTCCCTGATCGGCGCCGTGATGGACGAATTCAGCGAAGACGTGGCCCGCGGTGACGGCGAAGCCCTGACGGCAGTGGCCGTCGCCATGGGCATCACCGAAGCCGATCGCCCGCTGTTCAAGCAGGTGATGCACGAGAACTTCTCGACGCTGTTCCCCTCACAGAATGCCACGGCCGAACAGGTCGGCAATCGCATGCTCGACCTGATGCGTGCGAACGAGCAACTCGCCCGCTACGTGTCCTGATCGTGCGCCCGCCGGGCCGGCCCTGCGAGGGCCGGCCCGGTGCGGCAGCTTTCTATCCATGTTTTTCCGGGCGAGGCACCTGCTTCGCATCCTTTGCGCTGTAGTTGCACTGGGCCTGTTGCCGCCGGCATCAGCCACAGTTACCGGATGGCAGGCCGAGGCGGGCAACCGTGGGCTCGCTTTTGACCGGGAGTGGCTGCAACTGGTGCACTACACCCCGGCCTGGCGGCCGGGCAGTTATCGCAACTTCGTCGATGACGCTGCTTTTTTCCTGGATACCCGGGGCCCTGCGGATCCGGCTGCCGAACTCGATGCCACCCTGCTCCAGCTGGCCAGCGACCCGTCGATACAGTGCCGGTTCCCGGCCCGCACTGCCTGGCTGAGAGCAAGGCTCAGCACCCTGGCGGAAGAACTGCCACCGGCCTCCTGCCCGGAATACGAGGAATGGCGGCGCGTACTGGCGGTCCGCGAGGTCGTACTGGTGTTTGCTGCCAGCTACCTCAACAGCCCGTCATCGATGTATGGCCACACCTTCCTGCGCTTCGACTCCGTGAGCCCCGAGCGCCGGACCCCCTTGCTCTCCTGGGCACTGAATTTCGGTGCAACCATCCCGCCGGATGAAAACGGGTTCGTTTACGCCTGGCGCGGGCTCTTCGGCGGCTATCCCGGGCAGTTTGCCGCCGGCCCCTATTTCGAAAAGCTGCGCGAATACTCGCGTCTCGAAAGCCGTGACCTGTGGGAGTACCACCTCGACCTCTCAGCAGCGGAGATCGACCGCTTGCTGGCACACGTGTGGGAACTGCGCGACATCCGCTTCGACTACTATTTTTTCGACGAGAACTGCTCGCTGCGCCTGCTCGAACTCCTCGATGTGGCAAGACCAGGCCACGACCTTGCTGCCCGCTTCCCGCGCTACGCCATTCCCATCGACACGGTCCGCGCCGTGATCGATACCGGCATGGTCACCCACACCGCTTATCGGCCGGCAATTCGCACCGAACTGCGCCACGACATTGCCCGGCTCGAGCCGGATGAGCGCAGGCTGACCCGCCAACTGGCTGACGATGCCGCGCTGGCAGAGTCACCGCAATTCGTGACGCTCGCACCAGATCAGCGCCGGCTGGTGGTGGAAACGGCATACCGGTTTTTCCGCGATCGCGCGGCGCATGCCCCAGGCAGCCCGCAACTGCTGCAGCAGAATTTCGCCTTGCTGCAACGGCTGAACCAGACCGCCGCGGCCGCCACGCCCCCGGCACCACGCCGGCCGGCAGCACCGGAGGCAGGCCACCGCACCACGCTGTTCGCACTGGGCGCCGGGCTGGAGGCCAGCCGCAGCTTCGCCGACCTGGAATGGCGGCTGAGTTACCACGATCTCACCGATGCCGGGGCAGGCTACCCCGCGGGGGCCTCGCTCAACATGGGCCGCCTCGTCCTGCGACTCAAGGAAGGCGGCACCCTGCAACTGCAGCAACTTGACCTGCTGGAGATCACCTCACTGTCCGTGCGTGACGACTTCTTCAGGCCCTGGTCCTGGCGGGTCAACGCCGGACTCGACCGCCAGTGGACGGCGGGTGATGACGTGCTGGTTCCACAGATCAATGCAGGCGTTGGCTGGACCCGGTCCCCGCTGCCGGCGTTGAGCCTGTTCCTCTTCGTGACCGGACGCATCGAGGCCAACCACGCCATGGCACGTGAGATCGACTTTGCCCCCGGCCTGGCGGCGGGAATCCGTCTTGAGAAGGGTGCCAGCGTGACGCTGGCAAGCGCGGATCATTACCGTTTTACGGATGGCGTGGATCGCAGCATGCTCAGCCTGCGCCACAACCTCGCCCTCAGCCCAAACCTTGCGTTGCGCCTGCAATTGGAGCGCAGCATGACCGGGACCGATCGGGTGAACGAGGCAAGCCTGTCAGTGCGCTACTATTTCGGCCCGTGACGCCCAGGCCTGCTTGCCGGTTCGTGATCGTGTTGCAGGCACTGCTGCTCAGCGCCTGCAGCAACCTGTTGTTCGTGCCCATGAAGCCGCTGATCCGCACGCCGGCCGATGTCGGCCTGGCGTATCGTGACATCGCGCTCACGGCAGCCGATGGTACGCAGCTCGCGGCCTGGTGGCTGCCGACGCAGGCGCCGGCCCGGGGCAGCATCCTGTTCCTGCACGGCAATGCCGAGAACATCAGCACCCACCTCGCCAGTGTCTACTGGCTGCCGGCAGCCGGCTACCAGGTACTGCTGCTCGACTACCGCGGCTTTGGCAATTCCGCAGGCAAGCCACGCCTGCCGGCCGTCTACACCGACATCTACGCGGCGCTCGACTGGCTTGCCACGGAACCCGCGGCGCAGGGGCGTCCCTTGTACCTCCTCGGCCAGAGCCTTGGTGCTGCGCTGGGCGGCTACCTCGCTGGCGCCGATCCCGCGGTACGCACCAGGTTTTCCGCGGTGGTACTCGACTCGGGCTTCGCGCGTTACGATTGGATCGCCCGTGACATAGCCGCAAAGAGCTGGCTCACCTGGCTCTTGCAATGGCCGATTGCCTGGAGCATGCCCAGGGGCCATGACCTCGTGGACCAGGTGGGCAACATCAGCCCGGTGCCCCTGCTGCTGATCCATGGCACCCGGGACCAGATCGTCGACTACCGGCATGCGCAGGCCTTGTTTGCAGCCGCGCAGCCGCCGCGTTGTCTGCTGAGTTACGACGGCCCGCATATTGGCAGCTTCCAGGATGAGGAAATCCGCCAGGCGCTGCTGCGCTTCCTTGCCGATCCGGCTGGCAGCTGCAGCACACCGGCAGCGGGGCAGGCCAACAGCACGAATCCGCGCTGAGGTCGCGACCCGGCCGGCCCCGGACCAACCACGGCCCGATTCAGGATTCAGGTTTCGTCGGCGGCGATGGTCCCGGCGAGCCCAGCCCGCGGGTCTTCCCAAACAGTCCGTTGAGCTGCTCCTTCGTGAGGCGCGCCTTCAGCCGCTCCAGCCAGACCTTCGCCCAGGCAAATTCCAGTGCCAGGATCGCCAGGCCCAGGGGAATCACGATCAGCCCGGGACCCGGCGCCACCAGCATGATCACACCAGCCAGCACGACCGTGCCGCCGATCACGGCAATGACGATGCGCCGTGCCAGCTCATAACCACGTCGGCCCAACTCAGCAAACATGATGCCTCCGGAAGCGCGGGCTGCTGCGCGGACTGAATCTCCGCAACACCGGACTGGTCATGGGGTGCGCCATGGAACGGTCATGCGCTGCTGGTAAGATCCCGGTCATGCCTCCGTCGACAGTCACCCTCCTCGCCACCATGCGCCTGCGGGCGGGCTTGCTTGCGCTGCTGATCGGCGGGCTCACGCAGCCTGCCTTCGCCGGCGAAACCCCCTTTCTGGGCCTGGTGCAGACAGACGTCCACGGCGAACCGGCACTGCCACGACTGAGCGCACTCGACAAACCGCCTGCTGCACTCAGCGTCGAGTTGCTGCTGGATGCCAGCTGCCCGGCCGGCAGCCAGACGCCTGAGGTACTGGTCTCGATCGCCAGCACGACACGGGCCGTCCCGATGCACCGCCCGCGCGAAGCCACCACCCTCGCCGTACCACTGGCGCAACTGCCCTGGCTGGCGGATCCGGCGGCGCGCTGTGCTGCCCTCGACGGCAAAAGACCGGCGGACGCCAACGACGCCCCGGGTGTGCGCCTGTTCCGGCTGCGTGCCGTCACGGCGGCATTTGCCACCCTGCTGTGCCCGACCGGTGATGGCCGCAGCACCTCCACCAGCCGTGCACTGCCACTCGACAGCTGGCTCGCCTGCCCTCCGCCTGCGGAGGCTGGATCCCGCTGAACGCGGCGGCCCCGGGGTTCGTGCAGTGATCCCACCGCCGGAATTCAGCTAGCGGAAGCGGGCCTGGATCGAATCGAGTCCCGCCTGGCCCGGATTCAGCCGGTCGTAGGGCACGGTGTTGAGCGGAGTCGACGGGGTACCCTGCACTTCGTGCATGTCAGGCTGGCCCTCGTCGATGAACAACAGCCCCGTGACGATCTCGCCCTGGCGCTGGCGCCCGGCGAGATAGCTGAATGCCGCCAGGCGGTCCGTCGCATCGTAGTCGGCGCCGACCTTGCGCAGCAGCAGGCGGCTGCCGTCGTGCATGGCCACCGACTGCACCGAGCCGGCTGCCTGTTCTGAGCGGATCTCCTGCGCCGGCGGCACGTAGTCGGCATAAACAGCCGGCTGGTAGTGCGCCCGCGTGAAGTCGTAGCTCTTGGTCGAACCTTCATGGTTGTTGAAGGTGACGCAGGGCGAGATCACGTCGATCATCGCGAAGCCACGATGCCTGATTCCGGCCTTGAGCAGCGGCACCAGCTGCTCCTTGTCACCGGAAAAGCTGCGGGCTACGAAGGTGCAGCCGATCGACAGGGCGAGCAGGCAGGGATCGATGGGCGGCTGCTGGTTGACCTCACCCTTCTTCGCCTTGCTGCCGATGTCAGCCGAAGCCGAGAACTGGCCCTTGGTCAGGCCATACACGCCATTGTTCTCGATCAGGTAAAGCATGTTGAGGTTGCGGCGGACGGCATGGCAGAACTGCCCGAGGCCGATCGAAAGTGTGTCACCATCGCCGGAAATGCCGATGTACACCAGCTCGCCATTGGCAGCATTGGCACCGGTCGCGACCGAGGCCATGCGGCCGTGAACCGAGTTGAAGCCATGGGACGCCGACGCAAAGTACGCGGGCGTCTTCGACGAACAGCCGATGCCGGAGAGCTTCGCCATGCGGTGCGGCGGAATGGACAGCTCGAAGGCGGCCTGGATCAGTGCCGCGGTGATGGAATCATGGCCACAACCCGCGCACAGGGTGGACATGCCACCCTCGTAGTCGCGCATCGAAAGGCCGAGTTCGTTGCGGGGCAGCCCGGGGTGGACCACCTTCGGCTTGGCGATGTAGCTCATGCGGCTTTGCCCTTTGCCATGTCCTGGTTGATGCCATCGGCGATGCTCGCGGCGGTGACGGGCAACCCGTCGTAGTGGAGCACCGGCACGAGCTTGTCCTGCTCGACCCGGGTCTCCAGCAGCAGGAGCGAGCGCAGTTGTGCGTCACGGTTCTGCTCAACGACGTAGACGCGGTCGTGGGCGTCGAGGAAGTCCTGCACCGCCGCGCTGAACGGAAACGCCTTGACCCGCAGGTAGTTGGTGCTGATGCCGGTGACAGCGAGCCGGTCACGCGCCTCGCGTACTGCACCGTCACAGCTGCCGATGGAAATGATGCCGATACGGTGGCGTTCGGTGTAATCCACCACGGGTGCGGGCACCAGCGTCCTGGCGGTGTCCCACTTGCGCCGCAGCCGGTCCACCACAGCCTGGTATTCCTTCGCATCCTCGGTGTAGGCACCGTACATGTTGTGTCCGGAGCCGCGCGTGAAGTACGCGCCCTTTGGGTGCACGCCTGGCAGGCTGCGCCAGGGAATGCCGTCATTGTCCACGTCGAGATAGCGGTGGAATTTCTCGATCTGCGCAAGCTGCCCGGCAGACATCACCTTGCCGCGTTCCGGCTGGTAGCCGTCATCCCATTTCAGCTCGCGACACATCCAGTCGTTCATGCCGATGTCGAGGTCGGTCAGCACGATCACGGGGGTCTGCAGCCGCTCGGCGAGGTTGAAGGACTCGGCGCTCAGGTAGAACGCCTCCTCCGGATTGGCCGGGAACAGCAGCACATGGCGCGTATCCCCATGGGACGCGTAGGCGCAGGCCATGATGTCTGCCTGCTGGGTCCGTGTGGGCATGCCGGTCGAGGGGCCGCAGCGCTGCACGTTGATGAGCACTGCCGGGATCTCGGTGAAATAGGCATAGCCCAGGAACTCGTTCATCAGCGAAATGCCGGGGCCACTGGTCGGCGTGAAGGCGCGTGCACCGTTCCAGCTGGCACCCAGCACCATGCCGATGGCAGCGAGTTCGTCTTCGGCCTGGATCACCGCGACATTGACCTTGCCGGTCTGCGGGTCCTTGCGGAAGCGCTCGGCATGGCGCCGGAACGTGTCCATCACGGAGGTGGAAGGCGTGATCGGGTACCAGGCCGCGACGGTACAGCCGGCGAAGACCGCACCGAGGCCCGCCGTCGTGTTGCCATCGATCATGATGTGGCCGGCGGTCTCGTTCATGGCCCGGGCGCGGAACGGCAGCGGACACTGGAAGTTTTCCCGGGCGTAGTTGTACCCGAGATCGAAGGCCTCCCGGTTGCCGTCGAGCAGCTGCGGCTTCGCCCCATAGCTCTCCTGGAGCAGGGCCCGCACCACGTCCATGTCGATGTCGAGGAGGGCTGCGAGCACGCCAACGTAGGCAATGTTCTTCATCAGCACGCGCTCACGCGCCCTGGTGAAGTGCTCGTTGCACATGCGCGCCAGCGGCACGCCGAGCACCGTGATGTCATCGCGTGCCAGTTGCCTGTCACGCGGCCAGGTCGAGTCATAGATGAGGTAGCCACCCGGCACCACGTCCGCCAGGTCCTTGCGATAGGTCTCGGCGTTCATCGCCACCATGATGTCAACGCGGCCGGAACGGCAGATGTAGCCATCCTTGCTGGCACGGATTTCGTACCAGGTGGGCAGGCCCTGGATGTTGGACGGAAAGTAGTTCTTGCCCGCCACGGGGATGCCCATGCGGAAGAACGACTTCATCAGCAGGGTGTTGGCGCTGGCCGAACCCGTGCCGTTGACGTTGGCGATCTTGACGGTGAAATCGTTGTCCTGGGGATTCTTGCTCATGGGGCTCGCTGGGCTCATGGCGTGTTGGTGTGGGTATCAGCCTGCGGCTGGATCATGCCAACCCGCAGCAGACATGATCGCTGGGAAAATCAGGTGCCGGTCTTGACGCTGGCAGGAACAGGCACGACCGCCTCACGCCCGGCATAAGGCACCTTGAGCGTGAATTTCTGCATGTCCCAGGCCCCGGTCGGGCAGCGCTCGGCACACAGGCTGCAGTGCAGGCAGATATCTTCATCCTTGACCATGACACGGCCGGTCTGGGGCAGGCCCTCGGATACATACAGCGCCTGCCCGAGGTTCTTCGCCGGCGCCGAGAGGCGCTGGCGCAGTTCTTCCTCGGTGCCATTCGGTGTGATGGTCAGGCATCGCGTCGGGCAGACGTCCACGCAGGCGTCGCACTCGATGCACAACTTGGCCGTAAAGATCGTCTGCACGTCACAATTGAGGCAGCGCTCGACTTCCTTGCTGAATTGCTCGGCCGTGAAGCCGGTCTCCACCTCCAGATTGAGCTTCTTGAACCGCTCCTTCAGGTCGACGTGCGGCACCGCACGGCGGGACACGGGGTCGTAGGCGTTGCTGAACGCCCACTCGTGCATGCCCATCTTGGAGGTCGTCAGGTTCATGCCATAGGGCGGGCGCTTGCTGATGTCCCCGCCATGGCAGTACTGGTGAATGGAAATGGCGGCCTGGTGACCGTGCTCCACCGACCAGATGATGTTCTTGGGGCCGAACGCGGCATCACCGCCGAAAAAAACGCCCGGGAGCGTGCTTTCGTACGTGGCGGCATCCACTACCGGCACCTCCCACTTGTCGAACTCGATGCCGAGGTCACGCTCGATCCAGGGGAAGGCATTCTCCTGGCCGATGGCCAGCACCACATCGTCGCAGGGGAAGAACTCTTCACCGAGGACCTTCTCGCTGGTGATGCGGCCGCGCTCGTCGAATTCGTAGCCCATCTTCTCGAACACCATGCCCGCGAGTCTGCCATCCCTGACGACGAAGGACCTGGGTGCGTGGTTGATGACGATTTCGACGTTTTCGGCTTCGGCGTCCTCGAGTTCCCAGTCCGATGCCTTGAAAAACTGGCGCGGCTTTCGGGCCATCACCTTCACATTCTTCGCACCGAGGCGCAACGACGTGCGACAGCAATCCATCGCCGTGTTGCCGACACCGATGACCAGCACCCTCTCGCCGATGCGCTCGATATGGCCGAACGCCACCGATTCGAGCCACTGGATGCCGATGTGGATGTTGGCGGCCGCCTCATCCCGCCCGGGCAGCCTCAGGTTCTTGCCCTTGGGCGCACCGCTGCCGACGAAGATGGCATCGTAGTCCTCGCCAAGCAGCGCCTTCATGCTCTCCACCGGCGTGCCCAGGCGCAGGTCCGCACCCATGCCGATGATCATGCCGATCTCGTCGTCGAGAATCTCGACCGGCAGGCGGAAGGACGGGATATTGCTGCGCATCAGCCCGCCTGGCACATCGAGCGCCTCGTAGATGACGACCTCGTAGCCGAGTGGCAGCAGATCGTTGGCCACCGTCAGCGAGGCGGGGCCGGCACCGACCAGCGCAACGCGCTTGCCGTTCTTCTGCGCTGGTGCCCTCGGCAACAGCGCGGTGATGTCATCGCGCAGGTCGGAGGCGACGCGCTTGAGGCGGCAGATCGCCACCGGCTTTTCTTCCACGCGTGCGCGACGACAGACCGGCTCGCAGGGCCGGTCGCAGACGCGGCCGAGGATGCCCGGAAACACGTTGGCCTGCCGGTTGAGCATGTAGGACTCGGTATATCGCCCCTGGGCAATGAGGCGGATGTAACCGGGAACGTCCGTGTGGGCAGGACAGCCCCACTGGCAATCGACGACCTTGTGGAAATAGGCGGGGTTCTTGGTATCCGTTGGCTGCATGGCGAATGGCTGCGCTTCCCGGTGGCTCCGGGCCGATGATGACCGTCAGGGAAAATGACTTGGCTCGGAAATCGACGGGATTATACATACCGGGTTCGCAAAGCAAATCGTGGGTTGCACTGCCCCGGTGGACGGTGAAGAATCCGCCAGCGGCCTTGCGACAGCAGCGCCGCTGAACGTCCCGCCAGGAAGAAACCTTGATGTCAAACAATGGACCCCGGACAGCCGTGCCGCGTTATGCGGCGCTGGCCCTGCAGCTCGCCACCGCCTGCGTCAATGACTGCCCTGATCGCACCCGTGCGCGTGAGCGCATGGCCGGGAGCATCCGCCATGTGCGCCGCGCCACGGCCGGCGCCAAGGCCTTCATCCGCCAGTACAACGGCACGGATGTCCGCCTGGTCGTGCTGCCGGAATACTTCCTCACCGGCTTCCCGATGGGCGAGTCCGTGCCAGAGTGGCGCGAGAAGGCAGCCTTGCAGATCGACGGCCCTGAATACCTGGCACTGGGTGAAATCGCGCGCGACCTGAACCTCTATCTCGCTGGCAACGCTTACGAAGTCGACCCGCACTTCCCTGAACTCTACTTCCAGTGCTGTTTCATCATCGCGCCGGACGGGGCGGTGATCCTGCGCTATCGGCGACTCGTATCGCTCAGTGCACCTACACCCTACGATGTCTGGGATCGCTACCTGGAAATCCACGGCATCGACAAGGTCTTCCCGGTGGCCGACACTCCCATCGGCCGGCTCGCTGCCATCGCTTCGGAGGAAATCCAGTACCCCGAGATTGCCCGCTGCCACGTCATGCGGGGCGCCGAGGTCTTCCTGCACCCGACCAGCGAGGTTGGCAGCCCGCTCCTGACCAGCAAGGAAATCGCCCGGCGGGCACGCGCGACGGAAAACCTCGCTTATGTCATCTCGGCCAACTCGGCCCGGCTTGAGAACATCGCCATTCCAGCTGAATCCGCCACCGGCATGTCGAAGATCATCGACTACAAGGGTGACGTGCTGGCCGAGGCCGCCGCCGGTGGTGAATCCATGGTCGCCACCGCCACCATCGACATCGAGGCACTGCGCGCCGCCCGGCGCAAGGGCGGGCTCACCAACATGCTCGTGCGCCAACCCTTCCAGATCTACGCCGACAGCTACGCACGCACCGTGTTCCACCCGAAGAACCTGCTCCTGCGCGACGGCAAGGTGCAGGTGCCGGAGAAAGGCCAGCTTGCCGGCTGGCAACTCGCCGACATCGAGCGGCTGGACAGGGAAGGACTGATCTGAGGGTCCCGCGTCCAGCCCGGAACATGGCTGCGTGATACGCTCATCCGGCAGTAACCAGCCACGCCCGGGGGCCCAGGATGAATCGCCTGCCACTGTCCGGATTCCGGTATGCAGCTTCGCTGGCCGCATGCGTCCTCCTCACGGCCTGTGGCGGGGGTGGCGGCAGTGACACGAGCCAACCGCCCGTCACTGACACGACGCCACCAACAGTCCCCACCAACCTTCAGGCAACTGCACCCACCCCAACACGGGTGCAGCTGAACTGGACTGCCTCGGCCGATTCCGGCAGCGCCGGTCTCGCCGGCTATCGCGTGTACCGCAACGGCAGCACGACGGCGCTCGCCTCGCCAACGACCAACAGCTATACCGACAACAGCGTTACGGGCGACACGGCATACACCTACCGGGTCAGTGCCTTCGACGCGGCCACGCCGGCCAACGAATCGGTGCCATCCGGACCCGTCAGCATCACCACACCACCACCGACGCCCCAGCCGGTTGCCGGCCTTGATGCACGACCAGCCAACGCAAGTTGCATCGCAGGCGATGAACCTGCCGCTGCACTGGGACTGAACCGCGTGTTCCCAGGTCTCTCCTTCAGCTCACCACTCGGGATACTGCAGGCACCGGGCACTGCGGCACGCTGGTACGTCGTGGAGCAGGCCGGTCGTGTCATGATGTTCGACAACGTCACGACACCAGCGCCTGCAACGGCCTTCGTCGACATTCGGGCGCGCGTGGACTCCGGCGGCGAGAAAGGCCTCCTCGGCATGGCCTTCCACCCGGATTTTCCGGCTGATCCTCGCGTGTTCCTCTCCTATACGACAACGGCACCTGGCTCCCTCACCTCGCGGATTTCCTCCTTCCGCCTGGCGGGCGGCGGCATGACCCTCGATCCAGGCAGCGAAACCGTCCTCCTCACCGTACCGCAGCCGGAAAGCAACCATAACGGCGGCAACATCGCCTTCGGTCCGGATCGCCTTCTCTACATCGGCTTCGGTGACGGCGGTGGTGGTGAGGATCGCCATGGCACGACCGGCAACGGCCAGAACCTGCAGACCGTGCTCGGCAAGATGCTGCGTATCGATGTCGGCGGGCCGGCCGCCACAGGCTACTCGATTCCGGCGGGCAACCCGTTTGCCGGCAGCGGCGGCCTGTGTGCGAGCGGCAGCACCTCCGCAGCGCAATGCCGCGAGATCTACGCCTGGGGCCTGCGCAACCCCTGGCGCTGGAGCTTCGACCGGGTAACCGGCGACCTTTGGGTTGGCGACGTCGGTCAGGGCAGCTTCGAGGAGATCGACAAAGTCATCAGCGGCGGCAACTATGGCTGGCGCTGCCGCGAAGGCGCGCAGGGCACCAGCAATGCCTGCCCGGGCATCACGGGACCATTCCTGCCCCCGATCGCACAATATGGCCGGTCGGCCGGTTATTCGGTGACCGGCGGGTATGTCTATCGCGGCACACAGATTCCGTCGCTCGCCGGCCGCTACGTTTTCGGGGATTTCGGCAGTGGCCGCGTCTGGGCGATCCCGGCATCGACCGCGCCCACGCTCACGGTCACGGAAACAGACGGTTTTCCGACGGGCCGCAGCATCTCCTCATTTGGCGAGGGCATCAACGGCGAACTGTATGCCGTCGATCTCGCGAATGGCGGCATCTACCAGCTCACCCAGGTCGCCGGCAGCAGCAGCGTACCCACGCAATTTTCCGCAACCGGATGCGGCGCCAGCGGCAATCCCGGGCTGCCCGCCGCCGGTCTCATCCCCTACACGGTGAATGCCGGTTTCTGGTCGGACGGCTCAGGGAAGGCACGCTGGCTCGCGCTGCCCGACGGCCAGAACATCATCACGAGCGCAGCCGACGGACACTGGGAATTCCCCAACGGCACCGTGCTGCGCAAGGATTTTCACATCGGCCCGCGCCTGGTCGAGACGCGCCTGTTCATGCGCCACACGAACGGCAACTGGGCCGGCTACACCTATGAATGGAATGCCGACGCCACCGAAGCCACCCGCGTGGTTGGCGGCAAAACCGCCACGATCGGCACGCAAAACTGGATCTTCCCGAGCGAGGCACAGTGCCTCGCCTGCCACCGGCAGGCAGCCGGGCGCAGCCTCGGGCCGGAAACCGCGCAACTGAACGGCAACCTGCTGTATCCCGTGACGGGGCGTACCGCCAATCAGATCGTCACGCTGAATGCGATCGGCATGCTGTCTCCGCCGATCGTCGCGGATCCATCGACCCTGCCAGCCATGCCGGATCCCTACGGCACCGCCGGCACACTCACAGGGCGCGCACGCGCGTGGCTGCACGTGAACTGTGCGTTCTGCCATCGCCCGGGCGGATCGACCGGCAGCGACATGGACCTGCGCTACACGACGGCACTCGCATCGGCCAATGTCTGCAACGCCATGCCGCAGGCAGGTGATTTCGGGCTGCCGAACGCGCGCATCGTCGCACCTGGAACACCGGGCAGTTCCGTGCTGCTCGCGCGCATCAACCAGCGTGGTGGCGGGACGAT
>CAZQGA010000018.1:0-15315 GCA_964592735.1 uncultured Chromatiaceae bacterium
GGCTATGATTCCCACCCCCGACCCAATTGCACCGTACCCTGCAGGGAGAGCCCAATGTCCGTCGATGACCCGACCATAAAGGCCATGGAAGGCCACTTTCGCGAGATCATCACGCTCCTCGGCGAGGATGTGAACCGTGAGGGCCTGGTGCGCACGCCCGAACGGGCTGCCGAGGCCTTCCACTTCCTGACGCGCGGCTATCGCCAGAATCTCGATGAGCTGATCAACCAGGCGGTGTTTACCAGCAACACCGATGAGCTCGTCATGGTCCGCAACATCGAGATGTACTCGCTCTGCGAACACCACATGCTGCCCTTCATCGGCAAGTGCCACGTCGCCTACCTGCCCGACGGCAAGGTTCTCGGCCTGTCGAAGATCGCACGTATCGTCGATTTCTTCGCCCGCCGGCTGCAGATCCAGGAGGTGCTGACCCGCCAGGTCGCCGAGACCGTGCAGGCAGCGATCCAGGGCCGGGGCGTCGGTGTCGTCATCGAAGCGCAGCACATGTGCATGATGATGCGCGGTGTCGAGAAGCAGAACTCGGTGATGACGACATCCTGCATGCTCGGCAGCTTCCGCACCCAGCCGCAGACGCGCAACGAGTTCCTGGGGCTGATCCGCTAGAAATGTCGCCCGGCTGGCGCGGGATTGCAGCCGCATCATCGCCGGGCTGCCCGATGACCCCGGACACGAAGGAGAAATTCCCATGTCTCGCATACACATGCTCATCGCACTGTTTGCCAGCCTGATCGTGCAGGCACCAGCGGCACTCGCTGCCGACACACCGACCGTGCTCATCACCGGCGCCAGCCGCGGCATCGGGCTCGAGCTTGCGCGCCAGTACGCGGCACGCGGCTGGAACGTCATCGCCACGGCACGCAACCCCGCCGGTACACCGGCGCTGCAGGCGCTCGCCAAAGAGCATCCGGGCGTCCGGCTGGAGGCACTCGACGTGACGGACCATGCCCAGATCGATGCGCTGGCGGCAAAGTACAAGGGCCAGCCGATCGACGTGCTGCTCAACAACGCCGGCATTTCCGGGGCTGACGCGATGGGCTCGTTCGGGCACCTGGACTACGCCGTGTATGAGCGGGTGCATGCGACCAACGTGGTCGGTCCGCTGAAGATGGCGGAGGCCTTCCTGTCCAATGTGGCGGCAAGTAAGCAGAAGAAGATCATCAACATCACCAGCACGGAGGGTTCGCTTGGATCGGTCCGCGGCCGGGGTGGTGCTTATTTCTACCGCTCGAGCAAGGCAGCGCTGAACATGGTGATGCGTTCGCTCGCCGTCGACCTGAAGCCCAGGGGCATTACCGTCGGGCTGGTGTCGCCCGGGTTCGTGAAGGACGATTTCACGAAGGGCATCGACCTGCCGATCATGATCACGCCCGGGCAGAGTGCGGCGGCGGTGATCCGGACGATCGACGGCTACGATCTGGCGAAGAGTGGCGCCTTCCTGCGGCACACGGGCGAAGAGGCGCCGTGGTAGCCGGCTAACCCGCCGGCCTGGCGATGCCGCGGATGATGAGGTTGGGCAGCTTCGCCTCGTCCCAGTCCGTGGTGATGGCGCCGGTACGCACGATGACCAGTCCGAGCGACGGTACGGCGTAGACACGCTGGCCGCCGAATCCGTCGAAGAAGACCATGTCCGGCGCCGCAAAGGGTTCGGACTGGAAGACGCTGGTGCTGATTTTGTGGTTGTAGTGGCGCTGTTCTTCGTACTTCGTACCGAGCCAGGTGAGGTAGCCGTAATCCGGATTCGCCGGTGATGGGGTCTGGATGTCCCGGATCCATTCGGCGGGGACGACCTGTTCGCCATTCCACTGCCCGCCATGGATGTGCAGGAGGCCCACCTGCAGCCAGGAGCGTGCCGTTGCATTCAGGCAGCAGAAAAAACGCGGGATGGCTGTTTCGTTCGAATCGAGCACGACCGTGGCTGCGGATGCACCGATGCGTTTCCACAGCGTCTCGGAAAGATAGCTTGCATAGTGCCTGCCGGTGGCGCGTTGCACGATCATGCCGAGCGCCTCCGGGTTGATGCCGTTGTAGTCGAAGCGGGTACCGGGTGGCTCGATGGCTTTCTGGCGCAGGGTGAGGGTGCCGATGTCCCCGCCGAGCAGCAGGGCGAAAAACCCGCCGGTCGGGTTCCATCCCATGGTGGGGAAATCGATGCCGCTGGCCTGGTGCAGCATGTCGCGGATGGTGATCCGGGCACGGTCGTCATTGGCCCATTCAGGAAGGTAGCGTGCCGCGGGATCATCCACGGAGCTGATGTAGCCATCGCGGATGGCGATCCCGACCACCAGTGCCAGCACGGATTTGTGCATCGACTGGGTGGACGTGCGCGTGCTGGCATCGAAGCCGGGGTAGTAGTGCTCGAGCTGGATTGCGCCATCGTGGTAGACGATGAGGGCGTGGCTCTTCGTGGCGGCGCCATAGGCAACGGCAGCATCGAGTGCGGCAGGGGAAATGCTGCGGCCGGCGGCTGGTGACGGTGGCAGGCCGGCCGCCGGGTTGCCGGCAACGATCTCCTCCGGCCCGGTGCCGCCGCCGGAGAGGAGGCCAAACAGGCGCGTGGTGATGATCGGGTCGTTTGCGTACATCCCGCCAAACCCGAGGCAGATGACGATGACCAGGCCCACCAGCATTCGCCAGACGATTCGCACCGCGCATTCCCCGACTGGAAATCCGCGGCCATCATAAGCCGGATCGACGCGATCCACAGCGTCTTTTGCCGTGCGGTTGCGCAGTCGCTGCTGCTCCTGCCTGCAGCGGGGAGGCATGACTGAGAGCTGCTCGGCAGAAACAGGGCAGGCAGACCTGCAGAATCTGGCGTCGGGCTGGCCCTGGATCCGGGCGTGCCCTTCCCGGAGCTGGAACAGGGTGAGGAAATGAGCGCGACTTTTGATTTTGTGCGGCAACTGGTTGCCAATCTGCCTGGCAAGGATGTGGACCTGCCGGCATTTCCGGACGTGGTGCGGCGCCTGCAGGTGGCGCTGGCCGATCCACAGACCGGCGCGCAGGACCTGGTGGGCATCATCGAATCCGAACCGGTGCTGAGTGCGCGGCTCCTGCAGCTGGCGAACTCAGCCGCCGTGAACGCCGCCGGCAATCCGGTGTCGACGGTCAAGCTCGCGGTCAGTCGCCTGGGTTTCAACCTGGTGCGTGCGACTGCGGTAACCCATGCGATGCGCCAGCTCGAACGCCAGGAAGTGTTGCAGCCGATTCGCAACGAGCTTGGGACGTTCTGGAAGGCCAGCAACGAGGTGGCCGCGATCTGTTATGTCGTTGCGCGCCGCGCGTTCGGCCAGAAGCGTGACGAGGCAATGCTCGCGGGTCTCCTGCACGGCATCGGCGGCCTGTACATCCTCACCCAGGTGCAGCATGTCGATCCAGCCCTGCGTACGGATCCGGAGTTCCAGTCGACGCTGCGGGACTGGCAGCCGCGGCTCGGCAAGGCCATTCTCGACAGCTGGAGCCTGCCCGCGGGAATCGGCCTTGCGGTGGCGAACCAGGATGAGCTGGTCACGGCCGGCCCGCAGGAAATGGAGCCGCTGGCATTGCTCCTCGCGGCCGCAAAGCTGCGCCACCGGCTGTCCACGGATCCCGCCACGCGGCAGGAAATCCCGCAGGCTGATGACGTGATGCGCGCGATCACGCTCGGTTCGAGTTCCTTCCTCGACATCGTGGCGGCGAATCACCAGGACATCGAGGAAATGCAGTCCCTGCTGGCGGCGTAGCGGCGCGCCCGGCTTCCTGCTGGCCGCGGGGAATGTGTCCGCCTCAGGCGGGTGCGGCCGCTTCCGTCTCCAGGCTGGCCAGCCAGGCGTCGTCGGAACCTTCCGCCAGGTCGTCGAGCAGGAAGGTCGAGAGGTATCTCTCACCGGTATCCGGCAGCATTGCGAGAAGGACGGAGCCCGGCGGGGCCAGCTGCGCCACGCGCAGCGCGGCAGCGAGGGTGGCACCTGCGGAAAGACCGACGAAGATGCCTTCCTGCGCGGCGAGCCGGCGTGCCGTGGCCTTTGCTTCCTCGTCGCCCACCCGCACCAGTTCGTCGTGCAACTGCCGGTTGAGCACTTCAGGCAGGAAGTCCGGGGTCCAGCCCTGGATCTTGTGTGGATTCCACTGCGCACCGCCGAGCAGCGAGGCGCCTCCCGGCTCGGCAGCGATGATCTTCACCTCCGGTCGTGCGAGCCGGATCACCTCCCCGGCACCGGTCAGCGTGCCACCGGTACCCCAGCCGCTGACCCAGTAGTCGAGCCGGCGACCAGCAAAATCCTTGAGGATTTCCGCACCGGTGGTCTGGCGGTGATAGGCCGGGTTGGCCGGGTTCTGGAACTGGCGTGCGAGAAACCAGCCGTGTTGCTGCGCCAGTTCTTCAGCCTTGCGCACCATGCCGGTGCCCCGCGCTGCGGCTGGCGTCAGAATCAGCCTGGCGCCGTAGGCCCGCATGATCCTGCGGCGCTCCACGGAAAAGGTTTCCGTCATCACGGCAACAAAGGGATAGCCGCGCGCCGCGCAGACCATGGCGAGGGCGATGCCCGTGTTGCCGGACGTTGCTTCGACCACGGTTTGTCCGGGTTGGAGCAGGCCGCGGCGCTCGGCGTCATCGATGATGGCGAAGGCGAGCCGGTCCTTGACCGACCCCCCCGGGTTGAATGCCTCGATCTTCACGTAGATCTCGACACTGGGCGGTGCGATGCGGTTGAGGCGTACCACGGGCGTGTTGCCGATGGCTTCGAGAATGTTGCCGTAAATCATGGGTGCTCCACCTGGGTCCTGCTGGCCCAACCGGGCCATCCATGGGCCGCAACCATAGGCGGGCTGGCCGCCACGGAAAAAGACCGATGGTGTCTTCTCTTATGCCTTGATTGCATAACGCCCGAAGCTATCAGTCTACCGGCGGTGGCTTTTGCCCCTTAACGATTGGTTATGATGCCGGAGTTCAAGGCAGGGCCATCCAGGTCCTTGAAGCTGATCGATGACCCTGCAACAGCTCAAATATCTTCTCGCTATAGCCGACAGCGGCCTGAACATCACGGCTGCGGCGGAGCGGCTCTATACCAGCCAGCCCGGGATCAGCAAGCAGCTGAAGCTCCTCGAGCAGGAACTCGGCGTGCAATTGTTTACCCGCAAGGGCAAGAGCCTGGTCGCCATCACGCCTGCCGGCCGCGACATCATCGCGCGTGCGCGCAAGATTTTCCGCGAGGTGCAGAACATCCGCAGCCTTGCCCGGGAGATGTCCGGTGAGCAGGAGGGCACGCTGTCGATCGCGACCACGCATACCCAGGCCCGTTATGTGCTGCCCGATGTCCTGCGTGAGTTCCGTGAGCGCTACCCGCGTGTCAACCTCGAGCTGCACCAGGGTACGTCCGAACAGATTGCCGAACTGGTGGCAGCCAACCGCGTGGACTTTGCCATTGCCACCGGTGCCCGCCAGTTGTTTCCCGGCCTGGTGATCCTGCCGTGCTATGACTGGGACCGCATCATCCTCGTGCCGCGGGGCCATCCGCTCGCCAAGGTGGCGCAGCCCATCGATCTCCCCACCCTGGCCGGGTACCCGCTGATCACCTATGTGTTCAGTGCCACCGGGGAATCGTCGTTCAAGCAGACGTTCGCCGACCGGGGCCTGGAACCGCAGATCGTGTTCACCGCCCGTGATGCCGACATCATCAAGACCTACGTGCGCATGGACATGGGCGTCGGCGTGGTGGCCTCGATGGCCTATGAACGTGCCGATGCGAAGGATCTGCTCGCGCTCGATGCCGTCGGGCTGTTCCCGCGGGTGACGACCTGGCTGGGTTTCCGGCGCGACACCGTGCTGCGCGGGTACATGGTGGATTTCGTCTCCCTGTTTGCCCCGCAACTGACTGCCGAGACCGTGCGTCGTGCCACCGAGCTGGCCACGCAGGCCGAGGTCGACGCACTGTTCGCGCAGCAAAAACTGCCGCTGCGGGCGTTCCCTTAGCGCCCGCTTGCGGGTAACGTGCAGGGAAGAGGTGATGCCATGAACAGTTCCCTGACCCGACGTACCCTGCTCGGTGCCACACCTGCGCTGGTGGGTGGCCTGTCCCTGGCCAGCCTGCCACGTGAGGCAGCAGCCCAGGCACAAGGACCGGCTGCGGCACCGCCCTCGGCGCGAACCGCGGCCGCGGGCCTCATCAGGCTCTCCGGCAACGAGAATCCCTATGGTCCGGGCCCGGCGGCACGGGCGGCGATTGCCGCGGCCACCGGGGACAGCTGGAAATACCCGATTGGCGAGGAAATGGCCTTCAAGGCCCAGATCGCCGGGCACGAAGGGCTGAGCCCGCGCCACGTCCTCATCGGTGAGGGCTCCTCGGAAATCCTGCACATCGCCGGGTTGCTGGCCGGGGCGGACCGCGGTGAGGTGCTGACGGCCGTGCCGAGCTTCAACCTGTCTGCAGAGCATGCGCGTGCCATCGGTGCCACGGTGCGCGAGATTCCGCTCGATGCGCAGTTCCGTTACGACCTCCCGGCGCTGCGCGCTGCGATCTCGCCGCAGACACGGCTGGTCTACGTCTGCAATCCGAACAACCCGACGGGCACGATGATCCCCGGTGCGGAACTGCGCGGCTTCATCGAGGGTCTCCCGCCTGCGGTCACGGTGCTGGTCGACGAGGCCTACCTGGAACTCACGGCCGACATGCAGACGGAATCGGTGGCCCCGCTGGTCCGGAGTGGTGCCAACGTCATCATCGCGCGCACCTTCTCCAAGCTGCACGGGCTTGCCGGGCTGCGCATCGGCTACGCGCTGGCGCGGCCCGATCTCATCGAGCGTATGGCCAGGCTCAAGCTCACTTCGGCGAGCAGCCTGGGTCTCGCCGCCGCTGCCGCCAGCTATACGGATCTTGCGTTCCAGGCCGAGGCCCGCAGCCGCATTGCCGAAGGCGTCGCCATGACCACGGCAGCCCTCGATGAGCTGCAGCTGCCGCACACGGCCACCCGTGCGAATTTCGTCTTTTTCGACACCGGCAAGCCGGTCGCTGAGTTCACCGGAGCGATGCGTCAGCAGGGCTTTGCCCTCGGCCGGCCGTTTCAGCCCTACGGGAACTGGTGCCGCGTCAGCATGGGGACCGTCCCGCAGATGACGGCGTTTGTCGCTGCATTGCGCAGCCATTTCGGCTGACGGCGGCCGTGACTGCGCCGCGGCTGTGGTGTGGACACGGTCTATAATTTGCGCGGGTGCTCCGGTACCATTCCTGCACCGGATTTCCGGCAACAACACAACACCACGGATCCCGCCCCGCGTTGCCGGGGCGAAGCGATCCATCACGACGCGCCGCCATGACCGAAACCGTCAAGCTCATCTATTGCGCAACCAAGATGCGCCTGGGGTTCCTGATCAGCGCCTGCGCCGTGGCGGGCATCGCCATGAGCCCGGAGAACCCGCTCAGCCCGCTGCAACTGGCCGTGCTCGGGCTCGCTGTTCTGGTGGCGTCTGCGGCAGCAGGTGCCTTCAACCAGTATTACGAGCGTGATATCGACGGCATCATGACGCGCACGCAGACGCGCCCCTTCGTCACCGGGCGCCTGCACGCCGATGCGGCCTGGCTGGCCGGCATCGTGCTGGCATTGCTGGCGGCGCTGGCTGCTGCGGCGATCGCCACCAATGTCGTGGCGATGGCTTATATCTTCCTCGGTGCTTTTACCTATGGCGTGGTCTACACCATCTGGCTGAAGCGGCGGACCTGGCTGAACATCGTCATCGGTGGTCTGGCGGGGACGTTTGCGGTCATGGCGGGTTCCGCCGCGGTCGGTGCGACCTTCGAGCCGGCTCCGCTGATCCTTGCCGTGGTGCTGTTCCTGTGGACGCCCCCGCACTTCTGGGCCATGGCACTCGCCTGCAAGCGTGATTACCGGCGGGCCGGCGTGCCCATGCTGCCGACGGTGGTGAGCGACCACGTGTCCACGCGCGTCATCCTCGCGCACACGGTGGTGCTGGTGCTGCTCTCCCTGGTGCCGGTTGCCTACGGCATGGGCTGGATCTACCTGCTCGGTGCCGCATCCGGTGGCGCCTATTTCATCCACGCCTGCTGGGTGCTGGTCCGCAAGCCGACCGTACCGCAGGGCTGGCGGGCCTTTGCGGCCTCCATCGTGCAACTCGGGCTGCTGCTGACCGGTGCGGTCCTCGACCGGCTGATCCTCGGCTGAGGGGGCAGCCGGCGGCTGGCCGGGCTATCCAGGTGCCCGTTATGCCGGGCGCTGGCTCCGCGCTTCGCATGCTCCTTGACGCTCAACAAGCCAGCTATGCAGAATGCCGCCGTCCCGGGGGTGCGCAACCGGCCAGCAGGACTGCTGAAAGCAACAGGCCCATCCATTGGGGGCATGTACGGGCGCATCCGGGTGGAGTACACAAGGGGATCGATTCATGAAACAGATGCTGTCATTGGGCGTGAAAGGCCTTGGCGTTGCGTTGTCCGGCGTAGCGGCCGTGGCGATGTCCACAGATGCCTGGGCACAGGCCCCGGAAATCACCGAGATCGTCGTCACCACGCGCAAGCGTGAGGAGAACCTGCAGATGGTGCCGATCGCGGTCGACGCCATCACCGCCGGTGACATCGAGCGCAAGGGCATCGAGACGCTGAAGAGCGTCATCGAGCAGTCCCCCAGCCTCATCCTCGACCAGGGTTTTTCGCCGCAGGACCAGCGCGTCGTGATCCGTGGCCTGTCGCCGACGCGTGGCCGCCAGAACGTCGCGATCCTGCAGGATGGCATTGACGTATCCAGCGAGGCCATCGGTACCGGGGGTGGATCGCTGCTCATCAACCCCCGCCTGTTCGACCTGGAGCGGGTGGAAATCGTCAAGGGCCCGCAAAACGCCCTTTATGGTCGTTCCGCTTTCGCCGGGGCCATCAACTACATTACGAAGAAGCCGGGCGATACCTTCGACGCCCGCGTCGGCCTTGACGTCGGCTCGGACAGCAAGTTCGAGCTCTCGGGCACCGTCAGCGGGCCGGTGACGGACAGCATCAGCGCCGGTGTCGCTGGCATGATCTGGACCCGCGACGGCTTTTACCGCAACGCCTGGAGCGGTGAAGACATGGGTGACCAGGAAGGCTCCAGCGTCTCCGGTACGGTGGTCTGGCACGCGACCAACGACCTCAAGGTGACGCTGCGGGCTGAAGCGCTCAACGACGAATTCGGCATCACGCCCTTCGGCGTGGCGACGTACACGAATGCGCCCAATCCGGCCTGGCCCCAGTTCAATGCGCAGCTCCCCGTGCCGCCCCTGGCCCTGGCCGACCCTGATGGCGCCGGGCCGCTGCTGCCGCCGGCCAGTTATCCGTTCGTGTATGCCGCGACCGGCAAGCTGCCCGATGGCGACACCATCGTCGCGAAGATGGGCCGTGATCCGCGTACCGGACAGGATTATTCGGGCACTGATCGCTCGATCTGGCGTACGACGCTGACGCTTGACTGGGATCTCGGCGACATGACGCTGACCTCCCTGACTCATTTCGCGGATGCCTCGACCAACCAGGTTGAGGGCTCTGAGGACCGGGATGCCTTGACGCCGGACTACACCAGTCCGCCGCCGCCGCCGTTCATCAATTACGCTGCGGAAGGACGTTTCAAGTCGGATACACAACTCTTCAGCCAGGAACTGCGCCTGCAGTCCAATGCGCCGGTGCAGTGGGCGGGCTGGTTGCCGGAGGTCAACTGGACCGCCGGCGCCCTGTTCTGGAACGAGAACGCCGACCAGCTGGACGGTTCCTTCAGCTGCGCGGTAGCGGCCGGGCAGTCCTGCGCACCCTTGATGGGCAAGCTCTGGGACATCCCCATCCCGCCGGGTGGCGTCAACCTCGCCGGTGGTCCCTATCCGCTCAACCCGGATCGCTGGTTCCGCGATACCGAACACTGGTCGATCTACGGCCTGCTCGATTTCCAGCTCAACGAGGCTTTCAAGCTGATCCTCGAGGCCCGCCAGACCTGGGAAGACAACAAGGTGGGTGGTGTTGACCGGAACAATGGGCTCAGCGGACTGGCGATGCCGCCGTACCTGGGCGACCTGCTCGGCCCAGGCACCAACGGTGCTGGTGTAACGACCCAGGCAGGTATTGCCAAGGCGGGCACGAGCGATTCGTTCTTCGCGCCGAAGGCGACCCTGCAATGGAGCCCGGCCGACAACCAGATGTACTACGTCTCGCTGGCCCAGGCCTACAAGCCGAAGGGCTACACGCTGTTGAACCCCGGTATCGGGCAGTTCGATCCGCCGAATTCCCTGTTCAAGCAGGAGAAGCTGGTCAACTACGAAATCGGTGCCAAGACGGAATGGTTCGACCGCCGCCTGCGTGTCAACGGCAGCCTGTTCTTCGAAGACTTCAAGAACAAGCAGGTGTCGACGTCAATGCCTTCGGTCACCATGCCGAACATGCTGGTGTCGCGGGCAAGCAATGCGGGCAAGGCTGAAGTCTGGGGTGCAGAACTGGACGTCACCTGGTTCGCCACTGAGAACCTGAGCTTCAACCTGAACTACGCCTGGCTGGATACCGAGTACAAGAACTTCACGATCATCGGTACCGGCGGAACAGCTGCCTCTGTTGGCAACTGCATTGGCGTGGTGGCAACGGGCACGAGCCCGACTGCCACCCAGTGTGTCATCGACTACTCCGGCAAGGAAATGGAAGGTGCGCCTGAGAATGCGCTGAACCTCAGCGCCCGCTATCAGGATCAGTTTGCCGGCGACTTGCAGTGGTTCATCGAAGCGGATGCCCGCTACCAGGACGACCGCTTCATGAGCTCGGACAACCGCCTGATCTTCCCGTCGTACTGGATGGCTGACTTTCGTCTCGGCCTCAGCAATGGGGCGTGGGATGTCGTCGCCTATGTCGACAATGCCTTCGATGACGATACCGTCAAGACGGGCTACAACGACGTGGATATTCCGGCGTACTTCAACCTGACCGGTTTCCGGTATGCGCCCATGCGCGGCACCCTCATCCTCCCGGATCCGCGTACCTGGGGCCTGCGGGTGAACTACCGCTTCGGTCACTAGGATCCGGAGCAAGGCAGGAAGATCGTCACGGGGCCGCGCAAGCGGCCCCGTTTCGTTTCTGCTGCAGGCAGCCTGTGTTTCGTTATGATGGCCGTGGCTGGCTGCTGCCGGTGACAACAATAAAGGGGATTGCGATGCAGACTACCCGTCGTGACATGCTGTCTTTTGCTTCCGTGGGCGCGGCCAGCGCTGCCGTGCTGGCGCTCAGCGGTTGTGCAACGGCTGCGCGCAGTGGCGAGCCAGGCCTCGGCACCAGCAGGGGAGGCAAGGGTCCGGCACTCGAGGGTCCCTACCTTGACCTGCGTACCGGCCGGGGCAACCAGCTGGCCTACGCGCGTATCCAGGGGGATCTCGACTGGGGGAAGCAGAAGTATTTCTGGTTCAAGGGCTATGTGAATGCCGTGCAACCGGGCAAGCGTGTCATGGACCTCGTCGGTGCACAGGGTTTTGGCGCCATCCGCCTGCGCCAGCGCCCGGATGGTGCCATCGAGCGGCTGTGTCGCGAGATCATCCTGTACACGGACATCAGGAGCGGTGAGGTCCTGAGCGAATGGCGCAATGCCATCACCGGTGAGCGGGTCAAGGTGGTCCACGTCGACAACGATCCATTCAACTACCTGATCGAGGAGTATTTTCCGCTGCCGCCATCGTTCGGGGGCCTCAACAGGGAAGGGCCACCGCCGAAGCGCCCGCCGTTCATCCTGCCCTGGTACCAGCACGGCGACTGGCTGGACATGGAAATCCACATCCACCTCGCCTATCCGAACGCCCTGCAGCCGGACAAGTGGCCACGGGAGTCCTCCGGGCCGACCGCCCAGGCATCGGAGTATTTCGCCCATCACATCCGCGCCGAGGACATGCAGAATCCGCAGTTGACGTCGCTTGACTACCGCGGCACCTGGAACCGCGTGACGCCCTGGCTGCCGTGGATGCTGATGGGCCAGGCGCCAGGCTTTTGCCTCTATAACTGCTTCATGGGCACGACGCGGAACCTGGAGGAGATATTCAGTCGTCCGCTGCTGGATTACGCCGGGAAGCATTACGCGAAATACTTCAATGCGCCGGAGCAGTGGAGCAACGAGCCGAGCCTCTCAAGTCTCGAGCACTACGCCCGCACCCAGCAGCCTGCGCCGCCCAAAACGCCCTGAGGCCCGGTTGGTGTAATCGCACACGGCTCGCGAAGCGGTGACGGCGCGGGCATACTACGGCGGTTTCCGTTTCCAGTGATGGCTGCGAAAGGCAGTCTGCAGGCATGACCCAACAGTCGAACCGCTTTGGCCCCCTCTGGCTCCAGCCCGGCGTCACGCGGACGAACATGTTCGCCCTGTTCGGCGGCGCGCTGACGACCATCGGCCTGATGACCTTCATGGGTATCGGTACGCCGATGGTCCTGTCCGAATCGCTCGGCATCCCGTCCGCAAATCATGGCGCCATCAGCGGCTACCTGCACACCTGGCAGGAGATCGTGGCCCTGGCCGTGTTTGGGGCGATCGGCGTCCTCGCTGACCGCGTCGGGCGGCGGACTGTCTATGTCGCCGGCCTGCTGTGCATGGCAATCGGCTACGCTGCCTACAGCTATGCGACGACCCTCCCGGGGCTGTTTGCCTATCGGCTCGTTTATGCGGTCGGCATTGCAGCCGCCACCGCCATGCTGAGCACGGTTCTCGCTGACTACACGGAGCCCCGCTCGCGTGGCATTACCGTGGCCATGGTGGGTGTGCTCAATGCCGTCGGCGTGATTGCCATGGCGATCGGCGGCAAGCTGCTGCCGGCATACTTTGCGGCCAAGGATGCGACCCAGTTGCAGGCTGCCCACCATACCTACCTCACGGTGGCAGCGATCTGCATCGGGATGGCGGGGTTTCTGGCTGTCACCCTGCGTGGGGGTACGCCAGTTGCCAGGACCGAGCGACCCTCGACCCGGGAGCTGATCCGCAGCGGCTTTGCCGAGGCTGCCGCGAATCCGCGGATCGCACTCGCCTACGGCTGTGCCTTCATCGCCCGGAGTGATCTGGTCCTGCTCGGAACCTACCTGACCCTGTGGGGATATACCGTGGCCCTGCAGGATGGTGCGACCCCAATGGAGGCGACTGTCGCAGGCAGCCACGTGTTCCAGGTTGCCAGCATGGCTGCCCTGGCCTGGCTGATCGTGATCGGGTTGTTCATCGACCGCTTCAATAGGATCACCGCGATCACGATCTGCATGAGCATTGCTGCGGTTGGCTACCTGTCGACCATGTTCATCGATGATCCCCGCACGAGCGCGGCCCTGCCGCTGGTGGTGCTGCTCGGTATCGGGCAGATCAGCGCATTCGCAGGTGCCCAGACGCTGATTTCGAAGGAGACCGTGAATGCCACCCGTGCTTCGGTCATCGGCATGTTCAATGCCTTCGGCGCTGCGGGGATCCTGGTTTCGACCTTTGTCGGTGGCATTCTCTTCGACAGGATCGGTCCCCATGCACCGTTTGCCTTCGTCGGCGTGATGACGCTTGGCCTCATCGTTGCGGCGATCATCGTGCGCCGCAAGGCACCCGGTCCGCTGTCCGATCGGGATCCGGACGCTTCCGCACGCGCGTGAGCGCAAGCGGGGCACGGGGAAAAACAGCACGGCGCCGTGGACCCGGCGCCGGTGGCTGTGAGGTGGGTTCCGGCAGGCTGTCAGCTGCCGACTGCGAAGCCAGCTTCCGTGATGGCCTTTTCCAGCGCGTTACGCTGGATCACGGCAGCATCGAATTCGACTGACACCAGACCGGCGCTGCGGTCAGCCTTCGCGGTGGCTACGCCCTTGTGGCTGGTCAGCGCGTTCTGGATGCTGCGCTCGCAGCCGCCGCAAGTCATGCCTGTCACCTTGATCTGCACTTTTTCCACGTTCGTTCTCCTGGTTCTGCCTGTGCCGGGCGAGGCCGGCTGAAATCATTCTGCTGCCGGCAATCGCGGTTTCCAGCGACGCAGCAGCAGGGAATTGCTCACGACACTCACGCTGCTCATGGCCATCGCAGCCCCGGCCATCGCCGGGCTCAGCATGCCCAGTGCGGCCAGCGGAATGCCGATGACATTGTAGATGAAGGCCCAGAACAGGTTCTGGCGGATCTTGCTGAAGGTCGCCCGGCTGACCGTGATCGCTGCGGCCACCAGGCGCGGATCCGGGCGCATCAGCGTGATGCCAGCCGTTTCCATCGCCACGTCCGTACCCGAGCCCATGGCGATGCCGACATCGGCGGCCGCGAGCGCCGGAGCATCATTGATGCCGTCGCCGATCATGGCGACGACGCGGCCTTCGTTATGCAACGCGGTGACAGCTGCGGCCTTGCCCTCGGGCCGGATGCCGCCGCGTGCCTCGTCGATGCCGAGTTGTGCACCGATCGCCTGTGCGACCTGCGGCATGTCACCCGACAGGAGGAGGCTGCGGATGCCGGCCTTGTGCAGGCTTTCGACAGCAGCCCTGGCTTCGGGCCGCAACGGATCGGCGATGGCCATGATGCCAAGGACGCCCGTGCCGTCAGCGATCCAGACGACCGTATGGGCCTGTGCCATCCAGTCGCGCACGGTGCTTTCCGGCGCATCAGGGGCGACGGCACGCTTCTCCAGTGCGCGCGCATTGCCGATGAGGATCTCGCGTCCGTCGACGCGACCGGATACGCCGTAGCCGGTGCTGCTTCTGAAATCAGTGACGGGTGCGGGGTTGATCCCCCGCTCGGCGGCACGCGCCATGATCGCGCGCGCAAGCGGATGTTCGCTCGCCTGCTGCACCGACGCTGCAAGGTGCAGCAATTCGTCTTCCGTGCCGTGCAGGGCCTGCAGGGCGACGATCCGTGGCTGGCCTGCGGTCAGTGTGCCGGTCTTGTCGAACACCACCGTGTCGATGCGATGGGAACGCTCGAGCGAACTGACGTCCTTGATGAGGATGCCGGCACGTGCCGCAGCCCCGGTGCCTGTCATGATGGCCGTGGGCGTCGCGAGACCCAGTGCGCAGGGACAGGCGATGACCAGTACCGAGACAGCGGCGATGAGCGCATGCTCGAAACGGCCGTCCCAGATCATCCAGCCGGCGAAGGCGAGCACGGCGATGACCACCACTACAGGGACGAATACCGCGCTGATCTGGTCCACCAGGCGCTGCACCGGCGCCTTGCCGGCCTGTGCGTTCTCCACCATGCGGATGATCTTTGCGAGTGTGGAGTCCTCGCCCACGGCGGTGGCCCGCACTTCCAGCAGTCCGGTGCCGTTGATGGCACCGCCCGTCACCGCAGCACCCGGGGCCTTGACCACCGGCAGGCTTTCGCCGGTGATGAGCGACT
>CAZQGA010000019.1:0-14969 GCA_964592735.1 uncultured Chromatiaceae bacterium
AAGATTCTCAAGGAAGGCTCGAGCATTTACTGATCGGGTGTTCTCATCGACATTGAAGCCGGCCTCCGGGCCGGCTTCTTTCATTCCAGGCCCGGTTAGCGGCCGCGCTAGAATGACGGCCATGGAGTCCAGCGCCAGCATCTTTCTCGTCGGCCCGATGGGTGCGGGAAAATCCGCCGTGGGGCGCAAGCTGGCTACCGAGCTCGGCCGCGAATTCATCGACAGCGACGAGGTTATCGAGCAGCGGACCGGGGTCGACATTCCCTACATCTTCGAGCGCGAGGGCGAGGAAGGTTTCCGGGCCCGTGAGCAGCAGGTCATCAACGAGCTGACCGGCCTGCCGGGCATCGTGCTGTCCACCGGAGGCGGTGCGGTTCAGGATCCCGCCAGCCGGGCACTGCTCGGTGTGCGGGGCAGGGTCGTCTATCTGCACGCTTCCGTGGGCCAGCAGTTGCGACGCGTCCGCAATGGCCAGCAGCGGCCCATGCTTCGCGGTGGCAATCCGCGGGAGATCCTTGAGGGCCTGATGGCGTTGCGCGACCCGCAATACCGCGAGATCGCAGATGTCATCGTCGAGACCGATGGCCGTCGTGTCGCCGCCGTCACCCGCGAGATCCGGCGTCGCCTCGACGAGCTGGAAAAAGGAGAGCATCCGGCATGATGACGATTACGGTGGATCTGCCTGACCGCAGTTATCCGATCTATATCGGCAGTGGCCTGCTCGGCCATCCGGGGCTGCTCGACCCGCATGTTGGCGGCCGCGATGCCCTCATCGTCACCAACACGACAGTGGGGCCTTTGTACCTCACGCAACTGAGTGCCATGCTGGCTTCCAGTCAGGTCGAATCCGTGCTGTTGCCGGACGGGGAGGCCTGCAAGACCATGGCCACTGCAGAGCTCATCCTCGATGCCCTGGTAACCAACCGGTTCGGTCGTGACTGCGTGGTAGTCGCTCTGGGCGGCGGCGTCGTGGGTGACATCACCGGCTTTGCCGCGTCTGTTTACCAGCGTGGCGTCGATTTCATCCAGGTGCCGACGACGCTGCTTGCCCAGGTGGACTCCTCCGTCGGCGGCAAGACGGGCATCAACCACCCGGGCGGCAAGAACCTGGTTGGTGCATTCCACCAGCCGCTGTGTGTGGTCTCCGATTCCGACACCTTGCGCACGCTTGCGGACCGGGAGCTGGCGGCTGGCCTGGCCGAAGTCGTCAAGAGCGCGCTCATTGCCGATGCGGGCTTTTTTGAATGGATCGAGCATCGGTCAGCGGACCTCCTGTCCCGCCAGCCTGCCGCAGTCAATCATGCCATCCGGCGCTCCTGCGAGATCAAGGCTGCAGTGGTTGCCGATGATGAGCGCGAGCGCGGCCGTCGCGCACTTCTCAACCTTGGCCACAGCTTCGGTCATGCGATCGAACTCCGTGCCGGTTACGGGGCCTGGCTGCATGGTGAGGCTGTCGCTGCCGGCATTGGCATGGCGGCACGGTTTTCCGCCCGGCTTGGCTGGTTGCCGCAGGCGCAGGTGACACGCATCACCACCCTGCTCGAGCGGCTGCATTTGCCGACCAGGCCACCAGCCATGGACCCGCAGGCGTTCCTTGCAGCGATGGCGATGGACAAGAAGGTGCTCGCCGGACAGCTGCGGCTGATCCTCCTGCCCGCGATCGGGACCGGCAAGGTCAGCAGTGACTTTGCCATGCGGGAGCTGCAGGACTTCGTCCATGCCGAACTCGCGGGATAGAAGGCCCGCGCATGCTGCAGTCGGTGGCCCTGGCTTCCAGGGTGGCACGGGCAGCCCGCCCGGTTCCGCTTCGCTGGCTGTTTATGCCGCCAGTGATACCGGCAGCCGCGGCCGCCGCCACGCCGAGCCGGCGCATCCCTACCGGAGCGGTTTTGAGCGGGACCGCGACCGCATCCTGCATTCCGGGGCATTTCGCCGCCTGGTCTACAAGACGCAGGTGTTCGTCAATCATGAGGGTGACCTTTACCGCAGCCGGTTGACGCACTCCCTCGAGGTTGCACAGATCGGTCGCACCGTCGCGGGCTGCCTTCACCTGAACCCGCATCTCGTGGAGGCGATCTGCCTGGCCCATGACCTCGGCCATACGCCGTTCGGCCATTCCGGCCAGGAGGCACTCAACCGTTGCATGAAGCCCTGGGGCGGTTTCGAGCACAACCTGCAGTCCCTGCGCGTGGTCGAGGAACTGGAGGAACGTTACCTTGCCTTTCCAGGGCTCAACCTCACCTTCGAAACCCGCGAAGGCATCCTCAAGCATTGTGCGCCCGCGCAGGCCCGTGAGATCGGTGACTTGGGGGAGCGTTTCATCATGCGTCGCCAGCCAGGCCTCGAGGCCCAGCTGGCCAATCTCGCCGATGAAATTGCCTACAACAATCATGACGTCGATGATGGTTTGCGTGCCGGCCTGCTTACCGTGGAAGAGCTCGCCGAGGTCAGCCTCTTCAGTCGCCACCACGCGGCGGTGCGCCAGGTGCGTTCGCGCCCTGCCCGGCGTGTGCTGATCCATGAAACCGTGCGCCGCATGATCAATGAGGTGGTGACCGACCTGATTGAAACCACGGCACGCAAGCTGGCCGCAGCGGCACCGGTCTCGATCGAGGACGTCCGCAACCGGACCCGGCCACTGGTCGGCTTCAGTACCGACGTCGGTGCCCGACACCGGGAGCTCAAGGCCTTTCTCCACCGCCGCCTCTACCGCCACGAGCGTGTCATGGGCATGAACCGGCAGGCACGCCGTGTACTTGCAGCGCTGTTCCAGCGGTTCATGGATGACGTGCGTGCCATGCCGGCAGAGCATGCCCGGCGGGCCATGGCCTGGGATCGTGAGCGCGGTGAAGCTGGCCGGGCCCGTGCCGTTGCCGACTACGTCGCTGGCATGACGGATCGCTACGCCGTAGCGGCGTATCGCCGTCTCGTCGAGCCGGGGTTTGTCTGGCAGCCGGCGAATGGACGGACGAGCCTTCCGGGAATCGCCCTGGCACGGCCGGCACCGGGAATTGGGTAAACTGTCCGCCGCTTCCACAGGACGCCCGTCATGCCCGTGAACACAACCATCGATCGTCGCGACCGCCTCATCTTCGCCATGGATGTCGCTGAGCCTGCCGCGGCCCGCGAGCTCGCCGAATCGCTGGGCGACAGCGTGCAGTTCTACAAACTCGGGCTCGAGATGATGATGTCCGGTGGCTATTTCGAGCTGCTGGACTGGATGGCAAAGCGCGGCAAGAAGGTGTTCGCCGACCTGAAATTCTTTGATGTGCCGGCGACGGTCGCTGCGGCCGTGCGCCAGCTCTCGCGGCGTGGCGTCAGCTTCGCAACCGTACACGGCAACCAGGGCATCATGGAGGCGGCTGCGAAGGCCAAGGGGCCAGTGAAGATCCTTGCGGTCACCGTGTTCACCAGCCTTGATCGCGGGGATCTCGACGACCTCGGCTTTGCCTGTGATGTCGAGCAGCTGGTGCTGTCGAGGGCGCGCCGTGCCCTGGAGGCGGGCTGCGATGGCGTGGTGGCATCGGGCCTGGAGCTGCCGGCCATGCGACGCGCCGTGGATAATCGCCTGCTGGTGGTGACGCCCGGCATCCGGCCGGTGGAGAACCGGCCGGTGGATGACCAGAAGCGTGTGGTGACGGTCGAGCAGGCATTCCGTGACGGTGCCGACTACATTGTCGTCGGGCGGCCCATCCGTGATGCGGCGAATCCGCGCGTGGCTGCCGAGGCCATCCAGGCGACTATTGCCGGTATTTTTCCTTCCCAGGAGTAGAGCGATGATTTTGTTGACCGGAGCAACCGGCAAGACTGGCAGTGAAGCGGCCAAGGCCCTGGCAGCCCGTGGCATCCGGGCTCGCGCCCTGGTGCGCAACATGGACAAGGCTGCGCCCCTGGTGGCGGCAGGCCTGGAGGTCGTTTCCGGCGACGTGACCGATGCGGCCAGCGTGAAGCAGGCCCTGGCAGGGATCGACAAGCTGCTGTTGCTGTTGCCGAACGGCCAGCAGCAACTCGTCCAGGAGCAGCAGGTCGTGGATCTGGCGCGCGCGGCTGGTGTGCGACATGTCGTCAAGATGTCCTCGATGGAGGCCACCGCTGATGCCACGGCACCCATCCCGCAGGTGCACTGGGCGTCGGAGCAGTATATCCGTGCCTCGGGCCTCGCCTGGACCATGATCAGGCCGAATTTCTTCATGCAGAACTTCCTCGGCAGCGCGAAGTCGATCAAGGAGAGCCGTTCGTTCTCCCTGCCGATGGGCGATGGCAAGGCAGCCATGATCGATGCCCGCGACATCGGTGCCGTGGTGGCCGAGGCACTGGCTGGCCAGGGCCATGAGGGCAAGAGTTACGAGATCACCGGCCCGGAACTGCTCAGCTTCCACCAGGCTGCCGGGCGTTTTTCCGAAGTGCTGGGTACCACGATCAGCTATGTGCCAGCGGATCCGGAGGCGTATCTTGCCCTCCTCAAGCGCGTACTGCCCAATGAGTGGCATGCCAACGCGGTCTCGGCGCTGTTTCGTGAGATTGCGGCAAGCGTGGTGTTGCCGCATGTGACTGACACCGTCCGCAAGCTCACTGGTCGTGAGCCGGTTTCACTCGCCCGGTTCGTGCACGACCATATCGGCGCGTTCCGCTGACCGCAGGCAGCCGTCCGGCTGGTATCAGGGCGCAGCTGTGCGGCTGCCGCTGGCCGCATGCGTCGACAACGCACGGATTTCTTTTTCAATGACCGGCCAGGCGTTGTCGAGCAGCCGGGGCTGGCCGGCAGCGTTCGGGTGAATGCCGTCGGCTTGCAGCAGGCTGGGGCTGAGGGCCACGTCCGCCATGAAAAAGTCGATGAGCGTCGCCCCTGTGGCTTTCGCGATGGCCGGATAGAGCGCCGCAAACTCTGCTGTGTAGCGCACGCCGTAGTTGGGCGGCATCTGCATGCCGGCGAGGATCACCCGGGCGCCGGATTCGCGGGCGAGCCGGACCATGGCCGCAAGATTGTCGTGGACCACCGGGACCGGTGTGGCGCGCAGGCCATCGTTGCCACCAAGCTCGATGAGGACGATGGCCGGCTGATGCAGCCTCAATGCGCGCGGCAGGCGGGCGAGGCCACTGGTCGTGGTGTCGCCGCTGATGCTGGCGTTCACCACCCGATACCCGTACCCTTTTGCGTCCAGCCGGCCTTGCAGCAGCGTGACCCAGCCCTGCCCGGGCTCCAGTCCGAAGCCGGCACTCAGGCTATCGCCGACGACCAGCAACGTCTGCGCCGCGCCCGCGGCGTGTAGCGGCTGCCAGGCGGCTACCAGCATCAGGACGACAAGCTTGGCGAATCGGGACGGCAATCTGGATGGGGTGGTACTGCGCACGATAGGACTCGGCAAGCAGGTTAGCAGTCCGGAAGGGCCGCTGACCATCCTCGATGACATCAACCTGGAGATTCGTGCCGGTGAATCCGTGGCTCTCGTCGGGCCTTCTGGTGCTGGCAAGACCACCTTGCTGGCGCTGCTTGCAGGCCTCGACCAGCCCAGCTCCGGCCAGCTGTGGCTTTGCGGCGAAGACCTCACCCGGCTCGATGAGGACGGTCGTGCGCGGCTGCGCGGCAAGCGGGTTGGTTTCGTATTCCAGTCCTTCCACCTCGTGCCGGCACTGACCGCGCTTGAGAATGTGATGCTGCCGCTCGAACTGACAGGAGCGGCCCACGCGGGCGCTCGTGCCCGGAAGGCGCTCACTGCGGTGGGCCTCGGCGCACGGCTTGGTCATTATCCCCGGCAGCTCTCGGGTGGTGAAAAGCAGCGGGTGGCCATCGCACGGGCCTTCGTCACCCAGCCGGAGGTATTGTTTGCCGACGAGCCGACCGGCAATCTCGACTCGGCCAGTGGCGAGCGCATTGCAAACCTGCTGTTCGATCTCAACCGCCAGGCCGGTACTACGCTGGTGCTGGTTACCCACGAGCGTGTGCTGGCAGCGCGTTGTGGCCGGGTTCTCGAGATCGTGGGCGGCCGGCTGCAGGCGTGAATACCCTGCGTTTTTCGCTGCGCTCGCTGGGTCGCGACCTGCGCGCCGGTGAACTCAATATCCTCGTCGCAGCGATTGTCCTTGCCGTGGCCGCGATGACGGCCGTTGGATTTTTCACCGATCGTGTCAGCCGTGCGATCCGCGCCCAGGCGGGCTCGGTACTGGCCGCGGATCTCGTGGTCCGCTCGCCGGCACCCATCCAGGCGGCCTTCCTTGGCGAGGCGCGGGCGCTGGGTCTCGCCACCGCCGAGGCAGTGAGCTTCCCGTCGGTGGTGCTCACCGAGGCCGATGAGGGCTCGCTCGCCACCATCGAGGGCGTCACGGCCGGCTATCCACTGCGCGGCGAGATCAGGATCTCGACGCAAATGTTTGGCGAGGCAGTACGGGCCACGGGGATTCCTGCTTCCGGTGAGGCCTGGGCGGAGCCCGGCCTGCTCGGCAAGCTTGGTATCGACGTTGGCGCGCAGGTACAGGTCGGCAACCGGTACCTCGTCATCACCCAGGTTCTGGAGTACCAGCCGAACCCGAATCCAGGCTTTGCCAATCTGGCACCCGGCTTGCTGGTGAACCTCGCCGACGTGGCTTCAATGGATGTGTTGCGGCCGGGCAGCCGTGTGACTTTCCGCCAGCTCTTTGCCGGCAACGAGGTCGCGCTGGCCCGGTTTCGCGGCGCCATTGCCACCCGCCTCGACAGCGAGGCCGTGATCCGCGACCAGCGCGACGCCGGTGAGCAGATCAACGCGGCGATAGACCGCGCGCAGCGCTTTCTGGCGCTGGCTTCGCTGGTCACCATCGTACTGGCCGCCGTGGCGACGGCCATGGCGGCGCGTCTCTACGCCTTCCGTCGCCTCGATACGGTGGCGCTCATCAAGAGCATCGGTGGTACGCAGGGTTTTCTCGAGCGTGTTTCATTGATCCAGCTGGCGGTAATCGTCCTGGGGACGACGGCTGCCGGGGCGCTCATTGGCTTCGGTGCCCAGGAGATCCTGGCCGTGCTATCCGGCGGCCTGCTCGATGTGGCGCTGCCCGCGCCGCGATTGCTGCCGGTCTGGCTGGGTGTGCTCACGGCGGCAACGGTGACTGTCGGTTTCGCGCTGCCGCAGTTCTGGCACCTGCGCACGACGCCGCCCATCCGCGTGCTGCGGCGTGACCTGCCGGCGCCCCCCCTGTCCATGGGACTGAGTTACTGCATTGCCATTGCGGCCCTCGTCGGCATGATCTATGTGATCGTGCAGGACCTGAAACTGGTGGCCATCGTTGTCGGTGGCCTGCTGGTGCTGACAGTGCTGGCAGGCCTGGCTGGATGGGGGCTGGTGGTGCTGGTGACGCGCTTGCGTGGGATTGCCGGTGTGGCGTGGCGTTACGGCCTGGCCAACATTGCACGTCGTGGCCCGGAAAGCGTCATCCAGATTGTCGGCTTCGGCCTGAGCCTGATGGTGCTGTTCCTGCTCACCGTGGTGCGTACGGATCTCCTTGCCGCCTGGCAACGCAGCATCCCGGCCGATGCACCGAACTATTTCCTGATCAACATCGATCCGCCGACCTGGCCTGCCGTGCGCGAACTCATCCACGGGGAGACCGGCGGTGAGCCGCAGGCGCTGCCTTTCATCCGTGGGCGGCTGACGGCCATCAACGGCGTGGATGCGGGGCGGCTGGCGATTCGTGATGCGCAGGGAGTCAACTTCATCCGCCGTGAACAGAACATCACCTGGGCGGCGGAACTTCCGCCGAGCAACAGGATTCGCGCAGGGCAGTGGTGGGGCCGCAACTACGAGGGTCCGCCGCAGCTGTCCCTGGAACAGGACGTCGCCAAAAGCCTGGGTGTCACGCCTGGCGACAGCATGACGTTCAATGTCGGCGGGGAAGAATTCACCGCACTGGTAACCAGCATCCGCAGCATCGAGTGGGACTCCTTCGCGCCGAATTTCTTCCTGATGCTGTCGCCCGGGCTTGCCGCCGAGCTGCCACAGACCTACATCGCCAGTTTCCACGTGCCGCCTGAGCATCGGCGCATGCTCAACGAGCTGGTGCGCAGGTTTCCGGGCGTGACGGTCTTTGATCTCGATGCAATCATTTCCCAGGTGCGGCTGGTGGTGGATCGTGCCTCGCTGGCGGTGCAATACGTCTTCCTGTTTACGTTGCTGGCCGGGGTCGTGGTGTTGCTCGCTGCGGTACAGGTGACGCGTGATGAGCGCCGCTACGAAAGCGCAATCCTGCACGCGCTCGGCGCCGATCGGCGCAAGATCCTGCAGGGTGTGGCGACAGAATTCGCCGTGCTGGGAGCCCTGGCCGGCACACTTGCAGCATTCGGTGCGACGACCATCGGGCTCATCCTGGCGCGCCAGGTGTTCGATCTGCAATACATCGCCAGTCCGCTGCTCTGGCCAGCTGGCCTGGTGCTCGGAGCGCTCCTCGTGGGCCTTGCCGGCACACTGGCCGCCCGCCGGGCGGTACGCGAACCGCCGGTCATCGTACTGCGGGACGCCTGATCCGGTGCGGTGATGCGTTGACAGATGGCTGATTTTGCAAGGAAAACAAGCCGTATCAGCCGGGTTGCCTTTATACTGCCAGGCCCATGACCGAGAGACTCAAACTGTTGTCCTGTGGGGCGGTGATCCTGCGCAGGACACAGGATGGGTGGCGCTTGCTGCTGCTGCGTGCCTATACCCACTGGGATTTCCCCAAGGGCCTGCTCGAGGCCGGTGAGGAGCCGAAGCAGACTGCCCTGCGTGAGGTGCGCGAGGAGACGACGCTCGATGACCTCGCCTTCCCCTGGGGCGAGGAGTTTTTCGAGAGTGGTCCCTATAGTCGGGGCAAGACCGCCCGCTACTACCTGGCTTGCACGGTGCGCGCCGATGTCGCCATCCTGCCCAATCCCGAAACCGGGTATCCGGAGCACAGCGAGTTTCGCTGGTGCAGCTTCAGCGAGGCACACCGCCTTGCAGCGCCACGGGTAAGGGCGGTGATCGCCTGGGCCCAGGCACGGATCGGCACGCAGTGAGCCCGGTTTACTGCACGCAGGTGTAAACGCCCCAGCGGGTGTATTCCTTGAAGTTGACGGGTGCGGATTCCCACAGCTGGCCGTTGATCTCCAGCGGCGGCAGACTGGCGCTGAACCCAGGTACGGCTGGAATGCCGGTCTGCGCCAACGTCCCCTTCATTGTCTGGAAAAAGTGGAAGCTGTAGTTGCCCATGGAGGATTCGTCCGATCCCACCAGGGCCGCATCGGGGGTGAATGTCCGCGGGCCGGGTGCGCTGATGGTCTTGATGGGCAGCACCTGCGGTTTCGGCCAGCCATCACTGCGCAGTTCGATGTCCGGTGAGCGCAGCCGCACCGTGGTGCCAGCGGGGACGGTCAGGTAGATGTCCAGCATGATCGAGTCGGTGACGTCGTCACGCGATGCCCACCAGTGTACGCCTACCCCACCCGGTGCCTCGACCCGCAGATTGTCCTGGATTCCGGTGATGCAATATCCCGACTCGCGCTTGCCCGGCCCCGAGGGCTCGTAGCCCGAAAAGCGCGCGGGTATGCACCCCGCGGTTGCCAGCACCAGTGCGGCGGCGAGCAGGCCTGCTGCTACCCCGACCCTAGTCACCGAAGGCACCGTAAGCATAGGCCGGCACGAGTGACGCAGCCGCGAACGGCGTGGCGAGGAGGACGTTGCCCGCGTTGATGGCCTGGAATATCGCTGGCCGGCCCAGGTTGTTTCCCTGGCTGCCATAGAAAATCGGTGAATTCAGGAAGTCGTGCGGCCCGGCGTAGGTCTCGATCAGGTGATCCAGGAAGGACCCGGACTCATAGCGCATGCCCAGGAACCGCCCGACCCCTCCCTGTCTACCGCCGAGCGGACTGCCGTTGCAGGGTACTCGGCAACCGCCGAGCTTGAAGCGATCGCCGCCCAAACCATCGCTGATTCCCGCGGCGTTGTCCGGATTCAGCCGCGACTGCTCCACCATGACACGGCGCATTTCCACGGCTGCCCAGGTCATGGTCGAGAGTGAGCCGCTGGTGATGAAGCCATCACGGAAATCCCCTCCCTGCAGTTCCGCACCGAGGCCACCGATGCTGGCCTCGGCGAGCACCCGGCCAGCGCTGTAGCCGTTGCCGAATCGTACTCCAATACTGCCCATCAGGCCGCCTGTGATGGCACCCGCCGTCACACCACGCAGGTTGCCCGTCGCAATGGCACCGGCGACCGCGCCACCGGCCATCCCGCCAAGTATCGCGCTTGAGGTTGCGGCTGCGGTCAGCGTACTCGTTGCAGCAACGCCACCAGCCGTGCCGGCGGCAACCCCGGCTGCGGAGGCCTGGGCAGCGTAGGCCCATGAGGACACCGTTCCAGCAGTGTAGTAAGCGGCGACGGCAGCCAGTGCAGGTTTGCCCCAGTTGCGGACCAGGCGCTGCCCGATGCTGCCGATGTGGCGTAGCCCACGCTTGATCGTCTTGCGCAGCTTGCTGAGGAAGTAGCCGCTGGGATCAAAGTAAGATGCAGGATTGTTGTTCACGTAACTGTAGGGATTGAGCCCCTGCGGCCCCGGACCACTGGCAGTTGCCGGGTCTGGTGAGAGCATCCGGCCGAGCAGGGGATCCTCGAGCCTGCCGTTCATGTTCACGAGGCGCACGTTGTCCAGGTGTTCATGCCCGGTGAAGCCCCGTTCGACCCAGTGCCGATCGCCATAGCGCAGGTCAGCGGGATCGGGGCTCCAGCCGGTCTGGCGGCGCTTGCCCCAGGCATCGAAGCTCAGGGGCAGCACGTCCGCACCGGTCCCGGCTGCCCGCACCAGGCGATCTACGCTGCCGAGGTGGTCATGCAGGATGTAGTAGGCCTCGATTCCGCCCTGTGTCGACTCGACCTGGCTGTATACCGCACGGCCATAGGCAAATAAGGTGCTGCGATAGCGACGGGTATCGCCCTCGGTCTCGGCTTCGAAGTGCGGCCCTGCGTAATGGATTGATTTGCCCGTACGGCCGGTTTGCTGTTGCTGCAGGACACGTGACCGGCCGGGACCGTAGCTGAAGCGGACAAAGTCCGCACCGGAACTGACCTGTTTCGGCAGGTTGAAGCTGGTCCAGCTCAATGACGCCCCGTTGCGGCCGGTCATGTTGCCGTTGGCGTCATACGTGAAGCTCATGGCCGGGCGTGGTCCGCCTGTCACAGCGGTCACGGCATGCGGGCCGCGGCCACCCGCTCCGTAACTGAAGTTGCCGGCATCGGACTTGTGCAGGATGTTGCCGTCAGCACCATAGGCCATGGCGAGCGTCTGCACCCCGTCCAGGCTGACCCGTATCAGCCGGCTCAGCTCGTCGTAGGCAAACTGCTCCTGGTGCGGGGCTGCGCTGAGCTGGCTGCGCCGTCTGGTCAGGTTGCCGACGGCGTCCCACTCGTAGGTGTAATCCTGGATACCGGCCGGGGTGGCCGGGTCTCCGCTGCGAATTGCCATCAGCTGTCCGGTCGCGCGGTCATAGTCGTTGTGTTCCTCAACGGCACCGTTGCCGAAGCTCGACCAGGTGTCACGGCCTTCGGCGTCCATCTCGAGCAGTTCGTAGATGGGCGTCACCCCCAATGCATACTGGGCAATCATGTTGAGATGCCCATGGGCGTAGGTGAACACGAATCTGGGACGCCAGCCGACGGTTTCCGGATAGGTCATCGACACGAGCTTGCCTTCGGGACCGTAGGTGTAGTCGGTCTGGTAGACGGCGTCCTCGATGACACTGACGGTGCGCTGGAGCTGGCCCCTGGTGTTGTAGAGGTAGTACTCCTGGAAGTCGCCAGTGCCCGTTGTCAGCGGGGCCATGACCCGTTGCAGGAGTCCCCTGCCGGCACCCGGGCTGCGGACGTAGCTCCATGTGGTTGAGCCTTCAGGCTCCGTGCGGGCTATCGGGCGGCCGAGCTGGTCATAGCGCATCGTCATGACGTTCGCCGGACTCTTGCCGTCACTTTGTTGCACGAGCTGCCCGAAAGCGTCGTAGCTGAAGCTGCGTAGTCCGGCATCGGGATCGTCGCTGGATATGAGCTGGCCGCGCTCATCGTAGGTAAACCGTCGGGTATTGCCCCCGGCGTCGACGATGGAAGTCAGTTGCCCGGAGGCGTCGTAACCCTGGGATGCCGTGCTGCCGAGCGGGCCGTCCACCCGGACAAGGCGGCCGCCGGCATCGTAGCGGTAGGCGGTCGTCTGGCCGCTGGCGTTGCGTATGCTGGTGTCGAGGCCTGCATAGGTAAAGATCGATACCGCACCATTCGGTGCTGCCTCACTCACAGGCTGGGTGATGGTCTTTGGCCGGCCCAGAAGGTCGTAACTCGATGTGGTCCAGTACACCGCTGGTGCGCCTTCCACAAACGGAGCTGACTGGCGTCGCAGCGTACCGAGCGGCTCGTATTCGAAGATCTGGCGGCTGGTACGACCATCAACCAGCACGAAGGCACGCCCGACGATCCGGCCCAGGCTGTCGTGCTGGGTCTCGGTCCAGTGCTGGTCGCTGCGTGCTTCGCGGATGGCATAGCGTGCGCCCGGTGCAAAGCAGGGCCCGCAGGCGGTGTAACTGGTCTGTGTACTTCCCGTGGAGCGGGCTTCCACGCGGACGCGGCCAAAATCATCGAATTGCCAGCCCGTGAGCATGCCCCGGGGGTCGGAACGCCCGGTTTCCAGGCCCAGGGCCTCGTTCCAGGCGTGACCGACGACGTAGTCCGGCTCACCCGTGATGACCTGCGCCTCGGTTATCGGGCGGCTGCCCCGCGCCTCGTAGCCGAAACGTGTGACGCGAGCCGGCAGCGCGCCAGCGCCGTCCATGCGTGTGACGGTCGCCGTACGCCCCAGTGCGTCGTAGCTGTAGATCGTGCGCAGCTGCTGCGCCGGATTTACAGCAGGTCCCTCGGTCTGGGTCAGGAGGCGGCAGCTGGTGGTGCTGTAGCTCATCAGCACGCTGCGTGATTGCGTGGCAGCCCCCGAGACATCATGGGAGACATCGACGCGGGTCGGCAGGCCGAAGCAGCCGCTTCCACGCGCTGCATCGTCATAGCTGAAGCTGCGGGTCGTGCGGAAGTTCTGCCCGGGGTTCACCGGGGAACTCAGCTCGGTCAGCTCGCTGGCGATGGCGCCATGGAGCAGGTTCCAGGCCAGGGTGCGGCGGGCCGAACGCACGAGGCTGCCGCGCTGGCCACCGTCGGTGTCGACTTCGTAACTGTCCGTGCGATCGCCAGCCAGGTAGACGAAGTGCATGTCGAGGGCGGGATCAGGTATCGCGACCGTTGCGGCAGCCCAGGCAGGGTCGTAAACCGAGACCTTGCGGCCCTGGTCCCAGGTCGTTACGAGTTCCATGAGTCCCGTGAACGGGAAGTCCAGGCGGAATTGTGTGACGGTTTCCAGGCCGTTGCGCGAATCCCGTGTCCGCACGCTGTCGAAGCCGAGGAAGCCGCGCCCGCGAGTGTCCCGCCAGCCGCCGCTGTAGCTGAAGTCAATGTTGTATCTGTCGGCGTTGCCTTCGCCGGTGCTGACGCGGGTCAGCATCGCCAGCGGACCGCCACGGATGGCAAGCGCTTGCGGCGGGCCATTTCCCGTGGGCAGGTAACCGGGCAGCTGGCTGAGTGGCAGGTAGGTGAATTCGTTTGAGTTGCCAAGGCCATCGACAACCTTCTGCAACAACCCGGGGTGGGGCGCGGTCGTGCCGCTGCCGGTTCCCTGGGTACGTGTCCGTTGAAACATGTAGCCACGCGTGAAGGCGAGGTAGTGGAACAACACCTCGACGCGACCATCACCATCGATATCGAGAGGGCGCGGGTTCTTCAGGGATCCTCCTGCCGGCAGCCTGATGGCGTGGCTTGCTGTGTCGATGCAGGAGCCACTCGACAGATGCACCTGCCAGGCTGTGTTGCCGAGAGGTTGCAGGATGTCGCTGCGTCCGTCCTCGTCGTAGTCGAGGGCGACGGTTTCACCGGGCCGGGTCATGCTGAGTGGGCTGGCACAGGCTTGCGGAACCAGTCCGGGACTGCCGCCGGAAGCCGTGCCGCGGCTGAGGTAGCTGCGCCAGCCGCCGTCCGCATAGGCCAGGACATCGGAAAGGCCATCGCCGTTGATGTCGAGGACGAGGATGTGGTCGGCCGAGGGGTGCGTGCTGACGATGCCAATGGGCTCCGGTCCAAAGCCGTTGCCAGTCGACAGGAAGGCTTCCCAGCGCCAGTTGCTGGCGTTTGCTGTCTCCATCGAGCGGAAAACCAGCAGGTCGCGGCGGCCGTCACCGTCAAAGTCGGCAAGCTTTATGGCGGCGACACTGTCTGCGACCGGGTTCCCCGGCGCAGGCACGGGCACCAGGCCTGCCGACATCTCGGCCCCGAACGCGCCACCGGTATTGCGCCGGAAGTAAACCTGCCCGTTGCGCAGATAGGCGAGGTCACCGAGCCCGTCGCCATCCATGTCGATGGCTACGGCATTGGCTGACCAGGCGACACCCGTATTGCGCACGATGAACGGGCCTCCTGGCTCTGTCGGTGACTGGTAGAGGAGCCAGTTCGGCCCCAGTCGTGTGCCGATGAGCAGGTCATCGAGTCCATCCCCGTTGTAGTCGATGATCAGGACTGCCTGGGTCTCGAGGTGGGGGGCGCCCGTGATGATGGGGTCGAGAAAGCCGCCTTCCTGGGGGTTCGCAGGCAGTACGGCCCAGTAGCCGTCGGCCTGGTTGAGGATGTCGGTGGCGCCGTCTCCGTTGAAGTCGCCGACGAGAGTCTGGCTCGTGGGGTAGAAAGGCACCTGCCACAGGGCGCCTTCGGCAGGAACGTCATTCCATGAAAATACGGTCGGCTGCAGGCAATCACGGGGCCCACACTGCGTGACACTCGACAACAGGCTGGTGCCGGTTTCGTCACCGCCCGACGGTGTTGCATAAGCGAGTCCGTAAACATGGACAGGGGTGAAACCCTTGCCGGCGTCGTGGGCATATTCGATGCTGGACAGGCGCCGGGAATCGCGCCACT
>CAZQGA010000020.1:0-14648 GCA_964592735.1 uncultured Chromatiaceae bacterium
GCCGAGAAGGCCGGCCGGGTGCGGGAGGTCTTCGACTCCGTCGCCGATCGCTACGACCTCATGAACGACCTCATGTCGGGTGGGCTGCACCGGCTGTGGAAGCGCTTTGCCCTGGCGCGCACCGGCCTGCGCTCCGGCCAGGCTGCGCTCGATGTCGCCGGCGGCACCGGCGACATGGCTGCCGGACTCTGCCGGCGGGTGGGCCGCGACGGTCGCGTGGTGCTGACGGACATCAACGCGGCCATGCTTGCCAACGGACGGCGGCGCCTCATCGACCGTGGCCTCGTCGGCAACGTCAGCTACGTCCAGGCCAACGCCGAGCAGCTGCCCTTCGCGGCAGAAAGTTTCCATTGCGTCACGATCGCCTTTGGGCTGCGCAACGTCACCGACAAGGACGCGGCACTGCGCAGCATGGCGCGTACGGTCCGGCCGGGCGGTCGCATGCTGATTCTCGAGTTCTCCAAGCCCGCACTGCCGCTGCTCGCGCCGGTCTACGACACCTATTCGTTCAAGGTCCTGCCCTGGCTCGGTCGCGTGGTTGCCGATGACGAGGCCAGCTACCGCTACCTCGCCGAATCGATCCGCATGCACCCGGACCAGGAGACGCTGCGCCAGATGATGGCCGATGCCGGGCTCGAGGACTGCCGCTACCACAACCTGAGCGGTGGCATCGTCGCCCTGCACATCGGCCACCGCTACTGAGTACGGCAACACCGTGTTCGCCAAGATCCTCCTGCGTCCCGTCGAACTGCTGCTCAACCGCGGCCTCGCACAATCGACGAGTGCGCAAGCCATTGCCCGCGAACTGGAGGGCCGGATCCTCGGCCTCACGGTCGAGGGCACGCCGATCGACCTGCGTCTTGCCATCGCCGGGGGGCGAATCAATGTGTCCCTGCCGGATGGCGCCGCCCCGGATGCAAGCCTGGGCGGCACGCTGCTCGGCCTTGGCCGCCTGCTGCGGGCCGATCCCCAGGCAGCGATCCGGGAGGGCAGCGTGCACATGAGGGGCGATACGGAGATTGCCGGCCGTTTCCGCGACCTGCTGCGCTTCGCCACACCGGACTTCGAGGAAGAACTCGCCCGCCTCGTCGGCGACCCGCTGGCGCGCCAGGCTGGCAACGCGGCACGCACCTTTGGCGAATGGAGCACCGCCGCGGGCAACAGCGTTGCGCGCAGCGTCTCGGAGTACCTGCAGCACGAGGCGCGCGTCGTAGTCGCGGAAAGCGAGCTTAGTGGTTTTGCCCGCGCCGTCGATGCGCTCGTCAATGACGTGGCGCGGGCGGAAGCAAGGATCCGGCGACTCGAGGAGGGAAACCCGCGCTGACGGCTGCCCGGTCGGAGCCGGATGCCCCCCGGACAAAGCGAACATCGGGGAGCGACTCCGGGGTATCCGGCTGCGGCCGCCACTGACGGCGCTGATTGCAAACCACCATGCCCCGACTGCGCCTCATCCTCCGCCTTCTCGCCATCCAGCGCGTGCTCTTCCGGCACGGGCTCGATGAATTCATCGTCGACATACACCTCTTCCGCCCGTTCCGCTTCCTGCTCTTCCTCTGGCCCTTCTACTGGTTCGGCCGCGACACCCGCCAGCCGCGGGGCGTACGCCTGCGCGAAGCGCTGCAGGAACTCGGGCCGATCTACGTGAAGTTCGGCCAGTCCGTGTCCACGCGACAGGACCTGCTGCCGCCGGACATCGGCACGGAACTGGTGAAGCTGCAGGACCAGGTGCCGCCCTTCCCCCCGGTGCAGGCACTCGCCGAAGTGGCTCGCGCCTATGGCCGGCCGGCAACCGAGGTATTCACGCAATTCGACGAGCAGGCGCTTGCCGCCGCTTCCATCGCCCAGGTGCACGCAGCACGGCTGCCGGGCGGCGAGGACGTCGTCGTGAAGATCCTGCGCCCACGGGTCCGCGAGCAGGTCAGCCAGGACCTGGAGGTCCTCTACGCTGTGGCCCGTCTCGCCGAGCGCTGGTGGCCGGAGAGCCGCCGGTTGCGCCCGGTGGAGCTGGTGGCCGAGTACGAAAAGACCATCCTCAACGAACTCGACCTGATGCGCGAGGCGGCGAATGCCGCCCAGCTGGGGCGCAACTTCGCGGGTGATCCCAAGCTCTATGTGCCGCAGGTGTACTGGGACTATTGCCGCCCAAGCGTCATGGTCATGGAGCGCATCCATGGCATTCCCATCGACGACATGCCGGCGCTGCTCGCTGCGAAGGTCAACATTCCGCGGCTCGCCGCCAACGGTGTGGCCATCTTCTTCACCCAGGTGTTCCGCGACAATTTCTTCCACGCCGACATGCACCCGGGCAACATCTTCGTGGACATTTCCGACCCTGAATACCCGAAGTACTGCGCGGTGGATTTCGGCATCGTCGGCACGCTGAGCGAAGGGGACCGCCGCTACCTCGCCGAGAATTTCCTCGCCTTCTTCAGCCGGGACTACCAGCGCGTGGCCCAGCTCCACGTCGATTCGCGCTGGGTGCCGCCCGGCACGCGGGTGGACGAGTTCGAATCCGCCATCCGCTCGGTCTGCGAGCCGGTGTTCAACAAGCCGCTCAAGGACATCTCCTTCGGCCAGGTTCTGCTGCGCCTGTTCCAGACCGCGCGGCAGTTCGACATGGAAGTGCAGCCCCAGCTCATGCTCCTGCAAAAGACGCTGGTGCAGATCGAGGGGCTCGGCCGCGCGCTCTACCCCGAACTCGACCTCTGGGAAACCGGCTATCCGGTACTCAAGGCCTGGGTTCGCGAACAGGCTGGCCCACGCGCGACGCTGCGACGCCTGCGCCGTGAACTGCCAGACCTGCGCTACGCACTGGAAAAACTGCCCGGCGCGCTGCGCCGCTTCGTCGAGGCCAACTCGGCCGAGGCAGCACCGGAACCAGCCATGGGCGCAACTTCCCGGGCAGACAGATCAGCCGATTTGCGCCCGCATGAGGGCAGCCGCTACGCACTGTGGGCCGGCGCCGCACTGCTCTTCGCCGGCGTGCTGTACGTTGGGCTGGGCACGGATCCCGGGTGGATCGGCTGGCTGCTCGGCGTCGGTGGCCTTGCGTCGCTGTGGGCGGGGCGGCCACGCAGCTAGGCCACAAGCCTTACCGCCCGTGATCGTCAAGGCACAACGAGATTATTCAAATAAACACTGACAACTAACTGGTTAGTTGTTATCTTGTAAAATCAGTGAGTTGCCCGATCAGGCCGCTTGTGCTTCCTCGATCTCCTCGATCGTTGCCATCAGCTCCCGGCGCTGCCGGTCGGCGGCCTGCCAGCGGTCACGGGCCGCGCTGACCCGGCCATCGGCCGGAGGCAGGACGTCGCGCAGAAACTCGTACTCGGCCCAGACGGCGGTGGCGTATTCGGTGGTGTGGTGCCAGCGGCGCATGAGCCGCTCGAGGTCAGTGTCAGCGTCGATCACGCGCATCGTGATTCTCCCGGTGGTCTCGTTGCCTTGAGACACCGGTCGCCCCACCGCGTTCCGCAGTGCCGCCTGCTCAGTGTCGGCTGCTGCGGAGCGCAGCGAGGAAGCTCACCGGATCCCGGCGGGCCTCGAGTTCCTCGACCAGGGCGGAGCCGACGATGACGCCGTCGGCGTGCCCGCTCAAGCCACGTACATGCTCAGGGGTGCGCACGCCGAAGCCGGCGCAGACGGGCAATGGCGAGACGGCCCGGATGCGGTCCAGGTAGCCGGCAACCTCGGCAGGCATGGCGCGGCTGCCGCCGCCGGTGATGCCACGGACGGTGACGGCATAGACGAAGCCGCGGCTGGCTTCACAGAGCTGGCGCATCCGCGCCTCGGGCGTCGCCGGTGTCACCAGCTGGATCAGCGCAAGGCCGCGCGCATCGAGCCGGCCGGCAAGATCGGCACTCTCCTCCAGTGGCAGATCGGGCACGATGAAGCCGCCAACATGGGCATCCAGCGCTGCATCGGCAAGCTGGTCGTAGCCGAAGGCGAGCAGCGGGTTCAGGTAGCTCATCAGCACCACCGGCGCCGGCAGCTCACCGGCTTTCTTCAGCTCGGCCAGGATCCAGCGCAGCGACACGCCGCTCGCAATGGCCGCATGGCTCGCGCGCTGGATGGTGACACCATCGGCCATCGGATCGCTAAATGGCACACCGATCTCGATGACATCGCCAACCTCGGCGATCGCCCGCAGCGTCGGGATGAAGCGCGTGGTCTCGGGATAACCCGCGGTCATGAAGGGAATCAGTGCAACGCCGTTGGCCTTCTCGGCATTGCGGATGGCGGCTGTGACACGCTCATGGGGAAGGATCTGCGGCATGGGCAGGCTCAGTGGCAGCTGACGGCAGTGGTGGCGGCACCGGGAAAGGCCTGCGACAGGGTTGGCATGTCCTTGTCGCCGCGGCCGGAGAGACCGATGAGGATGCGCTTGCCGGGGTTCGCACGCGCCCAGCGACGGGCACCGGCCAGTGCGTGCGAAGACTCCAGCGCCGGCAGGATGCCCTCGGCCGCACAGCACTCGCGCAGCGCTGTCAACGCTTCCTCATCCGTCGCGCTGACGTAGTCGACGCGACCGATCGCCTTGAGGAGCGCATGCTCAGGACCCACACCGGGATAGTCGAGGCCGGCGGAGATGGAGTGGGTTTCCTGCACCTGGCCGTCACGGTCCTGGAGCAGGATGGAATAGCTGCCGTGGAGCACGCCCGGCGTGCCACGCTCGAGCGTCGCGGAGTTCTCACCCAACCCCGCACCACGCCCGCCGGCTTCCACGCCCATCAGTTGCACGCCTGCATCACCGAGGAAGGGATGGAACAGGCCGATGGCATTGGAGCCACCACCCACGCAGGCCACGGCGATGTCAGGCAGGCCACCCGTCAGCTCGATGAACTGCGCACGCGCCTCGCGCCCGATCACGGACTGCAGCTCGCGCACCAGCCAGGGATAGGGGTGCGGGCCCACGGCGGAGCCCAGCAGGTAATAGGCGTTCTCGGGGTCGGCAACCCAGTCGCGGAAGGCCTCGTCGATGGCCGCACGCAGTGTGCGATCACCACTCTCCACCGGCACCACGCGGGCGCCGAGCTGGTGCATGCGCTCGACGTTGGGTGCCTGGCGCCTGACATCCACTGCACCCATGTAAACGACGCAGGGAATGCCGACACGCGCACAGGCAGCCGCTGTCGCCACGCCGTGCTGGCCAGCGCCGGTCTCGGCGACGACACGCTGCGCGCCGAGCCGCTGCGCCAGCAGGGCCTGTCCGAGGGCATTGTTGATCTTGTGGGCGCCGGTGTGCGCGAGGTCCTCGCGCTTGAGCCAGACCTCCGCGCCCCAGTTGCGGCCAAGGTGGCGCACGGGCGTCAGCGGTGTCGGGCGCCCCACCCACTCGCGCAGCTCACGGCTGAGCCCGGCGCGAAAATCCGCATCCTGCAGGTAGTGCCGCACGCCAGCCTCCAGGCGCTCGAGCGCGGGCATCAGGGTTTCCGGTGCGTAACGGCCACCAAACGGTCCGAAGCGGCCACGCGCATCGGGCAGCTCACCGCGCACCAGTTGTTGCAGCAGCGCTGCCGATTCCTGCTTATCCATCCTGTCCCGTTTCCTGCTCCGCGCGGCGCACCGCGGCGATGAAGGCGGCGATTTTCGCCGGATCCTTGATGCCAAGTGCCGATTCCACGCCGCTGCTGACATCCACACCCCAGGGCCGCACGCGCCGGATCGCCTCGCCGACGTTCTCCGGCGTCAATCCGCCTGCCAGCACCAGCCGGGTCAACGGTGCCAGCCGTGCGGCGCGATCCCAGTCCGGCGCCTCGCCGGTGCCGCTGGCTGGCGCCTCGAAAAGAGCGCGATCTTCGCGGCCCAGTGCCGCGCTGTCCAGATCCGCAACGTCACGATACACCGGCAACTTCTGCACGCCGGGTGGCAAGCGCAGCAAGGCAAAATCGCCGGCCTCGGTCTGCAGCCAGTCCGGCTGCAGAACGGCAGCGACCTCATCCCATTGCGCCGGCAAGGGATGGCGCATGACCGCAACCCGCAAGATGCCAGCAGGCACACGGGCCGCCAGGCGAGCTGCCTCCCGGGCCAGCACCCGCCGGGGCGATGCCGCGAAGACAAAGCCGACCGCATCGGCGCCCGCCTCGATGGCCGCGTGGAGCGCCGCCTCGCTGGTCAGACCGCAGATCTTCACCCACACACGCATGGCTTTACTCCTCCTGTCGCGCCTCACGGCCGGCCGCAATCAGTGCCTGCGCCGCCGCACAGGGATCGGCCGCGCGCATCAGCGCTGTGCCGACCAGGGCCAGACTGTAGCCCAGCGCCGCGACCTCGGCAGCCTCGGCAGGCGTACCCACACCGCTTTCGGCGACCCAGGGCAGGCCTTGTGGCAGGAGCGGCGCGAGGGCCGCAAACCGCGTGAAATCCACCTGCAGCGTGCGCAGATCCCGGCAATTGACGCCGAGGAGCACCCGCCCGGCCCCGGCTGGCGACGTCGCTGCCGCATGTACGGCGGCCGTGCACGCTGCGAGGTCGTCAGCACCGAAGATCTCCACCAGCACGAACATGCCCAGCTCCAGCGCACAGCCGATCATGTCCTCGAGCTCGGTGGGCGTGATCATCGCCGCGATGAGCAGCACGCCAGCGGCACGCGCCTCCAGCACCTGGTAGCCGTCGACGAGGAAATCCTTGCGCATCACCGCCAGCCCCGGCAGCGCGGCCGTCACCGCCGCGAGATGCGCGAGATCACCGGCGAATTCTTCCGGCTCGGTCAGCACCGAGACCACCAGCGCACCTGCCTGCGAATACAGCCGTGCCTGCTCGACGGGCGACAGGCTGGCACCGGCCAGCTGGCCCACTGCGGGCGAGCGGCGCTTGACCTCGGCAATCAGCTGGAACGGTGCCGTCTTGAAGCGCGGTGTGGCCGGCGCAGGCAGCCTGGCAACGCGCTGGCGCAATTCCGCTTCAGGGACCTGCGCGCTCGCCTCCACGACGCGCCGGCGGCTCGCTGCCGCCATGCGCACGAGGAAATCGCCGGCGGGATGGCCATTCACGCGCGTGCCTCCCGGAAGCTACGCAGCCGCGCAAGCAGCGCAGCGCCTGCGCCCGCGTCGAGGGCGCGCCGGGCGATGTCGATACCGCGGCGCAGGCCACGGACCCGGCCGGTGAGCTCGAGCACGAGTCCCGCATCGAGCACCAATGCCTCGCGGTGTGGGCCGCGGTCGCGGCCGGCGAGCACCGCTTCAAGGGCACGCGCGTTGTCCGTGGCGCCACCACCCGCCAGCGCTGCTGGCCGGCAGGGCGCAATGCCATAGGACGCTGGATCGCGGCGCAGACGGCGGACACTTCCGGGACGGACATCGAACAGCGTGAATGGGCCGCAGGGCGTGGCCTCATCCCAGCCCGGCTCGCCGTGGACGACAAAGCAGCGCGTGATCGGCAGGCCTGCCAGCGCCGCCGCCATCAGCTTCGCGGTCGGCAGGTCGAAGGCGCCAATCAGCCCGAAGGGTGGCGCCGCCGGATTGGTCAGGGGCCCGAGGATGTTGAACACCGTGCGCACGCCGAGCGCGCGGCGAACCGGTGCAATAGCCTTCATGGCCGGATGGAAGTTCGGCGCAAACAGGAAGGCAAAGCCACAGGCTGCAAGACAGTCGAGCGCCTCGGCGGGATCGCGCGCCAACGGTACGCCCAGCGCCTCGAGCACGTCAGCGCTGCCCGAGCGCGAGGAAACCGAACGATTGCCATGCTTGACCACCGGCACGCCACACGCAGCAGCCAGCAGGGATGCACCCGTGGAAATGTTGAGGCTGCCGGAACCGTCGCCGCCGGTGCCAACCACGTCGGCTGCTGCGAGTCCGGGCGGCAGTTCGACGCGGCGCGAGAGCTCGCGCATGGCGCTCGCGAAGCCACGCACCTCGGCCGCCGTCTCGCCCTTGGCACGCAGGGCTGCGAGGAGTGCGCCGGCCAGTGCCGGCGCCAGGCTCTCATCGGCCAGGGCACGCATCAGGGCGGCTGCCTCCGCCTCGGCCAGATCCTGCCGCGCGAGCAGTTTCTCCAGCGGCGCAGCCATCGCCCCGCTCATGCCGGGCGCAACTTCAGGAAATTCTCCATGAGGCGATTACCACTTGGGGTAAGCACGCTCTCGGGATGGAATTGCACGCCCTCGAGCGGCAGGCTGCGGTGGCGCACGCCCATGATCTCGCCCTGGTCGGTGCGCGCCGTCACCTCGAGCACCGCAGGCATGCTGCCGTCCTCGGCGGTGAGCGAGTGATAGCGCCCGGCCTCGAAGGGATTCTCGATGCCCCGGAAGAGGCTGCGGCCATCGTGCGTCACGAGCGAGGTCTTGCCATGCATCAGCCGGGGTGCCGAAACGATGCGGCCGCCAAAGTGCTGTACCAGACTCTGGTGGCCCAGGCACACACCGAACAGCGGTACGCGCCGCTCGAAGGCGGCAATCATGGCGAGCGAGACGCCGGCATCCTCCGGCCGGCCGGGACCCGGCGAGATGCACACGTGGGTCGGCGCGAGCGCGAGCGCCTGTTCGACCGTGATCTCGTCGTTACGAAACACTTGCACATCGGCGCCCAGCACCATGAACGCCTGCACCAGGTTGTAGGTGAAGGAATCGTAGTTGTCGATCAGCAGCAGCTTCGGCGTCACAGCCCGCCCTCCGCCATGGCCAGCGCGCGGCGCAGGATCGCGCTCTTCGCGAGCACCTCCTGGTATTCACTCTCCGGCACGCTGTCGGCGACGATGCCGGCGCCAGCCTGGTAGCTGTAGGCGCCATCCCTGAACACCAGGGTCCGGATGGTGATGGCCTGGTCCATGTCGCCGTTGTTGCCGAAATAGCCGACGGTGCCAGCGTACAGGCCACGGCGCACCGGCTCGAGTCCGTCGATCAGTTCCATGGCGCGCACCTTGGGCGCACCGACCAGCGTCCCGGCAGGAAAAGCCGCGGCGAAGAGATCGAATGCGTCTCGGCCCGGTGCGAGCCGTCCCTGCACGCCGCTGACGATATGCATCACGTGGCTGTAGCGCTCGATGGATTTGTAGGGCTCCACGTGCACGGAACCTGCCACGGCGACGCGGCCAAGATCGTTGCGTGCGAGATCGACCAGCATGACGTGCTCGGCATTTTCCTTGTCGTCGGCGCGCAGACTGGCCTCCAAATCCTGGTCGGCCGCAGCGTCCACACCGCGCGGCCGTGTGCCGGCGATGGGCCGCAGCGCCGCACGGCCGCCGTGCAACCGCACCAGCGCTTCGGGCGAGGATCCGGCCACCTGCACGTCGCCGAGGTCGAAGAAAAACATGTAGGGCGACGGATTGATGAGCCGCATTGCGCGGTAGGTTTCGAAGGGCGAGAGCGTGTGCTCGCCGGCGAAGCGAACCGAGAGCACCAGCTGGTACACATCCCCGAGGGAGATGTAGTGCTTGGCGCGCTCCACCGCCGCACGGAAATCCGCGCCGGAGAAGCTCTGTACCGGCGGCCCGTAGCGTTGCTCCACAACGGCCGGCGGCAGCGGCCCGCGCAGCAGGCGCATGACCTCGCGCCGCAACTCTGCGCGCTCGACATCGCTGCCAGCGTGCAGGAGCGCAATGCGCCGCGTGAGATGGTCGAACACCAGCAGCGAGCCCGTCGCCAGGTAGGCTGCCTCCGGTACGGCCGGGAGCGCTGCCCCCGCAGGTGGATGCTCAAGGCGCTCGAAGTACCGCACAATGTCGTAGCCAGACACGCCAACCAGGCCACCACTGAAGGGCAGCTCCGGCACCTCGGGCAACAGGCGTGGCGTGGCCGCAAGCGCTGCGCGCAGTGCATCAAGCAAAGCCCCGCGACTGGCGGGCAGCGGCTGTACGCTGCCGTTGATCCGCAGGCCGCGGGCGTCGAGGCGCAGCTCCGCGGCACTCCCGAAGCCGAGGAAGGAATAACGCGCCAGCTGGAAGCCGCCCTCTACGCTTTCCAGCAGAAACCGCGGTCTGAGCGGCTTGAGCTTCAGGAACGTGGACACCGGGGTGTCCAGGTCCGCGGCTATGTCAAATGGTCCTTGCATATCTTGCCTGGTCTCTCTCGCTGGTCGGGCCCGGGGTGCATGGTCACGTTTTCTCCGGGCAACAAAAAACCCATCTCCGCTGCCGCAGAGATGGGTCAATGGCCGGATGAACAACAGACGCTAGCCAGCAACCCCCTCCGCGGAGAAGGTACGCCACCAGAAGCCGGTTTCATTCGCGCTGAACATGGCGGCGAGTATCCACGCGCCCCGCGGGGAGGTCAAGGACGGTTGTGCGCGATGGCCCAGGTCAGGCGCAACAGGCGGCGAAAGGTGTGCGATGGCAGGGCTTGCACGATGCCGTCCCCATGCATGGCGATGGTGTCGGCAAAGCGCGTGACCGGCAGCAGGTGCAGGTAGGCGGGCAACGGCCGGCGTGGGTTGCCCCGCGGAAACACACCGTAGGGCGACAGCACCAGCAGGTGGCGGTGGCGCAGGCCCGCCTGGCGCAGCAGCCGTCGTGCACGTTCGGTACCGAAGCTGCGGCTCAGGCTGGCCTGCAGCTCACGCAATTCCAGCCCGGGAAACGGGCCGCGCTCCCGCGCCAGGGCATTGGACTCACGCAGCAACAACCGACGGACCAGCCCGGACCAGCGAAGGGCAAGCCGTACGGTTGCGGGCTCCTCCGGATCCAGGCCCCATCGATCGACGAGGTCGCCGAATCCGGTCAGGTGAACCGCGAGACGACGATTGACCAGCGCATCCTGCGCCAGCTCAGGCGACGGCCAGTCCACCGCCTCGACGAGATTGTCCGCCAGGCGCAGCGCCGCCCGCAGCAGGCGGCGCAGCTCTGTCAGCCCACCTGTGGGCGTGCGGGCCGACAGAGCATCGAGCCGGAACTCAACCGCAAGCCAGGCGCTGTCGGCACGGGCTTCGAACAAGCTGAGCGGCAGCACTGCATCGCTGCGCTCACCGGCAGCCAGCAGGCAGGGTGGGCGTGTGGTCTGCTGGAGGAGCAGGTGCATGCCGGGTTCGCGGTGACCGACGCCGGTCAGGCCCTGCCAGAGCGGCACTGGATCCCCGTTCCAGGCCGGCGGGCGCTCCGTCCTGGCGCTGCACAGGGCCTGCATGAGCGCATCGGGCAGACGGATGGCGATCTGCGGCCGGCCCAATGCCACACAGTGGCGCAGGCGCAGGAGGTCGCCAATCCCGGGGTGATCGGCCCTGGCAGAAAGCATGAGGCGCCCCGGCACGATGCCGTAGCCACGCAGGGCATCGGGCAGCGCGAGCTCGAGACCACGGGCGACCAGCCGCATATGCTCGGATTGCGGCGCATCCTCAGCCACGCCACGGGTGACGGCCGAAAGATCCAGTGCGACTTCGGCACCCTGGGCAAGCAGCGGCGCCAGACGCCGGGCCACCACGGCCATGCTGCGTCCGGCGAGCCAGTCCTCATCACCCGACACGCGCGGAAAGCAGGCTGCATGCTGTCCGGTGAGCGCAGCAAGTGTCAGTGCGGCACCCGGCTCCACTGCCACCGGCGCTATCGCTGCGTGGCTGAGCAGCCAGCGAAACTCCGGCGCCCAACGACGGGCGGCTGGTTCGACGCCGCTGGCCACATCGAGCAACTCGGCGTCCACCTCACGCGCCGCAGCAGCCGATGGCGCATGGGGCCCGCGACACAACTGCAGTTTCGACAAGGGAGGCTCCCCGAAGCGGGCGCCAGGCCCGTTGCCGGCAATCTGCCAGAAGCGAAGGACCGGCAGCCCGCCTGATATGGACTGCCTTCATGCCGATTTGCGCAGTGCGGTGCTAATATTCCGGGCCTCGGGGCGCAGCGCCTCGCACGGGCGACACACGCGTTTCCGGCCTCATGTCTGCGCGCAATCCAGGCGATCCCGGCACCCTGCATCCGCTTGCCCGGCCGGTTGAGCGAAGGCAGGACATCGAGTTCGCCGAAAAAGATGCGCAGCTGCGCCATGATGTGCACGAACTCGGCCTGCTGGTTGGCGAATTGCTGCGCGAGCAGTGCGGTGAGGAGCTTTACCAGGCCGTCGAAGCCGCGCGGTGCGCGGCGATCGACCGTCGTGAGGGCGATTCCGGCGCGGGCGCCCGGCTCGGAGAAATCCTGCACAGCTTCAACACCACCAGCACCCAGGACTTCATCCGTGCGTTCTCCACCTTCTTCCAGATGGTGAACACGGCCGAGCAGGTACACCGCATCCGGCGCGGACGCGACTACCTGAAGACGGCAACGCTCCACCAGCCGGGCAGCATCCGCGAAACGATCTCCCGCCTGCGCGACAGCGGCCTGGACCTGGCGGCCGTGGGCAGGCTGCTCGAAGGGCTGCGTATCGTTCCCGTCTTCAGCGCCCATCCAACTGCACCGACACGGCGCACAATCCTGCGCAAACACCAGACCATCGCCAGGCGCCTGGTGGAGATGCAGAACCCGACCCTGACACCTGCCGAACTCGACGCTTCCCTCGATGCCATTCGCACTGAGATCACGACGATCTGGCAGACGGAGGAATTTCCGGCAGAGGCCCGCACGGTATTCGACGAACTCGAGCACACGCTGTTTTTCATGACCGATGTGATCTACCGCGTGGTACCCACCTTCTACGAAGCCATCGAGAGTGCGCTCGGGGAGAATTATGGCCCCAGCGTGCCGGAACCTCCGGCCTTCCTGCGCTTCGCCTCGTGGACGGGCGGGGACATGGATGACAATCCTGACATCACGGCGCGTACCATCCGCGAGACCCTGGCCCGGCAACGCGCGCTGATCCTCGACCTGTACCACCGGGAGTGCCGCGACCTCGGCAACAAGCTCTCCCAGGGCCTCTCGAGGGTGATCGTCGACCCCGCGGTACACGAGCGCATCCGCCACTATTCCGGGCACTTCGGCCGGGACATGGGTTCCATTCCGCTGCGTCACCGCGACATGCCTTATCGCGTGCTGCTGCGGTTGATGATGGCGCGCCTGCAGGCCACCTTCACCGACGGCGGCTATCCCTATGAGTCTCCCGAGGAATTCCTTGATGACATCGACATCGTCGCTGACAGCCTGCGCAACAACCACGGCGCCCATGCAGGCCTGTTCGCCGTGCGCCGGCTGCAGCGACGGGTACAGACCTTTGGCTTTCACCTGCTGACACTCGACCTCAAGCAGAACGCACCTGCCATCCGCCAGGTTGTGGGGCGCTGCCTCGACGATCCGCAATGGCGCGAGCACACGCCGGAGATGCGCGCCGAGCGCATCCGCACGGCCCTGCGTCGCAATGAATCACCCCGAGAAAATCTCGACAACGACTCCAAGCGGGTGCTGGCCGCATTCCAGGCCGTGGCATTCTGCAGGCGAAAGTACGGGCGGCGTGCGATCGGGCCCTTCATCGTCAGCATGAGCCACGGCATCGATGACCTGCTCTCCGTACTGCTGCTGGGCCGCTGGGGGGATCTGCACGGACCGGGCGGCTCCGTGCCGCTCGACGTGACGCCGCTGTTCGAGACGATGGAAGACCTGGCCAACGCCCATGTCACGATGCGTGGGCTCCTGAAGGATCCGCTCTACCTGGAGCACCTGGAACGGCGCAGCCGCCGCCAGATCGTCATGCTCGGCTACTCCGACAGCCACAAGGATGGCGGCCTCGCCTCGGCGCGCTGGCTCCTCAGGCAGACACAGACTGCGTTGGTCGGGGTGATGGACGAAGCCGGTGTGGCATTTACGTTTTTCCATGGACGTGGTGGCGCCGTCAGCCGCGGCGGCGGCAAGACCCATGCGGCGGTGCTCGCCTCCCCGCCCGGCGCCGTGCGCGGCCGCTTGCGGGCGATCGACCAGGGCGAAGTGGTCAGCACGAAGTACGGCTTCCGGGGAGTCGCGCTGCGTACACTCGAACAGGCGATGGGCTCAGTGGTGCTGGCGAGTGCCGCCCCCGGCCAGCCCACTACCGGGGATTCCGCTGACTGGCGCGCGATGATCGATGAACTCGCCCGTCACAGTCGGGAGCATTACAAGACGCTGGTACACGACGCCCCGGGCTTCTTCGACTATTTCCGGCAGGCGACGCCGGTGGACGTCATCGAGCGCATGCAGTCACATCCAGGCCATGGGACTCCTGCGGCAGAGGGGATCAGCAGTATCAAGGGCGTGCCCTGGGCAGCAGCATGGACCCAGAGCCGGATGATCATGCCAGCCTGGTTTGGGTTTGGTACCGGTCTGGATGCCGCCATCAAACGATACGGTGCTGACGCGGTGCGCCACATGGCAGGGCAGTGGCCCTTCTTCGAGGCGCTGCTCGACGACGTTGAACTCGCGCTGGCAAAAGCCGACCTGGGTATCGCCGGGCACTACTCGATGCTGGCCGGCGAACTGCACGAACGCTTCTTTCCGAGGCTGCATGCAGAGTTTGACCTGTGCGTGGAAAACGTACTGGCGCTGCGCGAAAAAGCGGTTCTGCTCGAGGCCAATCCGACACTGCGCCGTTCCATCCGCCTGCGCAATCCCTACGTCGACCCCATGAGCCTGCTGCAGGTCGAGTTGCTGCGCCGCTGGCGTGCCGGCGACCGCCAGGACCCACAGATCTTCGAGGCCCTTCTCGCCAGCATCAACGGCATTACGCGCGGGCTACAGGACTCGGGTTGAATGGTCCGGCAGTAATCACCTTCTTCCCCGGCCACGATGCCGCCGCTGCCCAGGCATGGTCCCGGCGCGGACACGAAACGAAA
>CAZQGA010000021.1:0-14067 GCA_964592735.1 uncultured Chromatiaceae bacterium
ACCAGATCGCGCGCTGCTTCCGCGACGAGGACCTGCGCGCCGACCGCCAGCCCGAGTTCACGCAGCTCGACATCGAGACCTCGTTCATGGGCGAGGACGACATCATGGCGGTCATGGAGGCGCTGATCCGGGAACTCTTCAGGAAGGCCATCGATGTCGAGTTGCCAGACCCCTTCCCGCGCATGACCTGGGCCGAGGCGGTGGACCGCTTCGGCATCGACCGCCCGGACCTGCGCATCCCGCTGGAACTGGTGGAAGTCGGCGACCTGATGCGGGGCATCGAGTTCAAGGTATTCGCCGATGCGGCAGCCGACCCCGAGGCCCGCGTCGCGGCGCTCAAGCTGCCGGGCGGCGGCTCGCTCTCGCGCAAGGAGATCGACGACTACACCGCCTACGTCGCCCGCTACGGCGCCAGGGGCCTCGCCTACATCAAGGTCAACGACCCGGCGAAGGGCCGCGAAGGCCTGCAGTCGCCGATCCTCAAGTTCATGCCCGATGCCACGGTGGCGGGGCTGGTCTCGCGCCTGCAGCTGCAGGCCGGGGACCTGGTGTTCTTCGGCGCCGACAAGCGCAAGGTGGTCAACGACTCGCTGGCCGCGCTGCGCGTCAAGCTCGGGCACGACCGCGGGCTGGTGGCCGAGGGCTGGCGCCCGCTGTGGGTGGTGGATTTCCCCGGCTTCGAGTGGGATGCGCAGGAGAAGCGCTGGGCGGCGCTGCACCATCCGTTCACGGCGCCGAAGGTGGCGAGCCCCGGGGAACTCGAGGCGGCGCCGGGCAAGGCGCTGTCGCGCGCCTATGACATGGTGCTCAACGGCACGGAGATCGGCGGCGGCTCCATCCGCATCCACACCGAGGCGATGCAGGCCGCGGTGTTCCGCGTGCTCGGCATGCCGGCGGAGGAGGCCGAGGGCAAGTTCGGCTTCCTGCTGCGCGCCATGCGCTATGGTTGCCCGCCCCACGGCGGCATCGCCTTCGGCCTGGACCGCCTGGTGATGCTGATGGCCGGTGCGCAGAGCATCCGCGACGTCATCGCCTTTCCGAAGACGCAAACCGCAAGCTGCCTGATGACCGACGCTCCGGGCGAAGTCTCGGCGCAGCAGCTCAAGGAGACAGGCATCCGCCTGCGGTAGCCAAGAGCAAGACGGTGCCGGTGTTACGGTTATTCGGTTATTTCCGCACATGGGCCGGCTCCTCGGGAATAACCGAATAACCGAATAACCGTAACACCGGCACCGTCTACGCCGTCTACGGCACCGTCTATCGCATGAATCGCCGTGATTTCCTGCTCATCACTGCCCTGACCGCAGCCATGCCTGCCGCCGCCCAGTTGCCTGCCGATAACGTCGTCTTCGTCCATGGCCTGTGGATGACGGGTATGGAGAGCGGACTGCTGCGCAGCCGGTTGCGCGATGACTACGGTTTTGCACCAGTACAGTACAGCTACCAGACGGTGCAGACGGGACTCGAGGCCAACGTGCGCCAGCTCCACGAGTTCCTTGCCGCCGTACCCGGCGATACGCTGCACGTCGTCGGCCACAGTCTCGGTGGCCTGCTGGCGCTGCATACACTCGAGCGCCATCCCGACCCCAGGCCAGGACGGGTGGTCTGCCTCGGTTCGCCCCTGCGCGGCAGCGCAGCGGCACGCGCCATGGCGAGCCTGCCCTTTGGCGAGAGCATCCTCGGTGCCACCATGCGCGAGGCGGTGCTGAACGGCGGCCTGGCGCAGTATCGGGGTCCCCGGGAAGTTGGCGTGATCGCTGGCACCATGGGCCTCGGGCTCGGGGCGGTCATCGAGAACCTGCCGGTGCCCAACGATGGCACGGTCGCCGTGTCCGAGACCCGGCTGCCGGGCATCAAGGATCACCTCGAGGTCGATGCGAGCCACACCGGCCTGCTCGTGTCCCCGCTGGTGGCCTCGCAGACCGCGTTTTTCCTCCGCCACGGGGAATTCGCACGGCCCTGAGGTACCGGCACCTTCACGTTCACTCCACTGTCGCCACTGCAGTTATCATGGCCACGCCAACAAGAACGGAACCCGCAGGATCTCCGCCATGCCCCCAGAATCCGATGCTGCGGCAGCCAGGCCGCAGTTGTTGCGACGCCGCCTGATCCTCATGCTGCTCGGCTGCGCCGTCGTTTTCGGTGGCGTATTTGGCTACCAGGCGTTCGTTCGCCAGATGCGGGGCCAGGCCATGGCCTCGATGTCGAGGCCGCTGCAGACGGTCTCGACCGTGCAGGCGCAGGCACTCGACTGGCAGCCGACCCTGCGGGCCGTCGGCACGCTGCGTGCGGTGAGCGGCACCGACGTCTCGGCCGAGGTATCCGGCATCGTCAATGAGATCCGCTTCGACTCCGGGGACGAGGTGAAGGCGGGCCAGGTGCTCGTCAACCTGCGCGCTGGCGTGGACGTGGCGAAGCTCCGCCAGGCGCAGGCTGCGGCCGACCTCGCGCGCACCGACTATCAGCGCAACCAGGAGCTTGCCGCCAAGGGTCTCGTCAGCCAATCCACGCTCGACGCAGCCGCGGCGCAGGAGCGCAGCACCGCAGCGCAACTGAAGCAGCAACAGGAAGGCGTGAAGCAGACATCGATCCACGCGCCCTTCGGCGGGCGCATCGGCCTGCGCGTGGTCGATGTCGGCCAGTACCTCGCTGCAGGGACGAAGATCGCGACGCTCCAGGCCCTCGACCAGTTGCTGGTCGATTTCTTCCTGCCGCAGCGCGAGCTCGGCCGGCTGGCCGCCGGCCAGCAGGTCACCGTGACGGTCGATGCCTGGCCCGCGGAGAAGTTTACGGGCGAAATCATTGCCGTTGACTCGCGTGTGGACCAGCAGACGCGCAACGTCGCCGTCCGCGCACGCATCGGCAACCCCGCGCACCGCCTCCTGCCAGGCATGTACGTCACGGTGGACGTCAACGCAGGCGCGCCGGTGCGCTACATCACGTTGCCGCAGGCGGCCATCGTCTACAACTCCTTCGGTGATACGGTCTATCGCGTCGAGGAGGCGCAGGGCAGGCTCATCGCCCGCCAGGCCTTCGTGAAGGTCGGCTCGACGCGCGGTGACCAGGTTGCCATCCTTTCCGGCGTGGACGCCGGCGCCACGATCGTCAGTGCCGGGCAGATCAAGCTGCAGGACGGGGTCGCCGTGCGGGTGAACAACAGCCTGCAATTGCCGAATGACCCCGCCCCCGAGCCGCCAGACGAACCCGTACGCGGCAAATGAATTTCACCGACATTTTCATCCGGCGGCCGGTGCTCGCCACCGTCGTGAGCGTGCTGATCCTCGTGCTCGGCCTGCGTTCGGCGGCGCTGTTGCGCATCCAGGAATTTCCATCGACGAAGAATGCGGTGATCACCGTGACGACCGCCTACTTCGGTGCCTCGCCGGACCTGGTGGCGAGCTTCATCACCGCGCCGATCGAGAGCGCCGTCTCGCAGGCGACCGGCATCGATTACATCAGCTCGTCGAGCCGCACCGGTGTCAGCACGGTGACGGCCCGGCTGCTGCTGAACTGGGATCCGCACAAGGCGCTGAACGAGATCAGCATCAAGGTCAACTCGATCCGCAACCAGCTGCCACCGGAGTCGCAGCTCCCGGTGATCACGCTCAGCGTCGGTGACCAGTTCGCCGCCATGTACATCGGCTTCTACTCCGAGGTGCTGGCCCCGAACCAGGTGACTGACTATCTCGCGCGCCTCGTACAGCCGCGCCTGCAGGCGGTCGAGGGTGTGCAGAGCGTCGACCTCAACGGTGCGCAGAACCTGGCGTTGCGCGCGTGGCTCGATCCGGAACGGCTGGCGGCCTACGGCTTGACGGGTGCCGACATCAACCAGGCGCTCGCAGCCAACAACTTCCTGTCGAGCCTGGGCAAGACCCAGGGCAACGTGGTGCAGGTGGGCCTCGTGGCATCCACTGGCCTGCACAGCCTCGAGGAATTCCGCGATCTCGTGGTGCGCCAGTCGGGCGGGGCCATCGTGCGCCTGCGCGATGTGGCCAATGTCACCCTGGGCGCCGAGGACTATGAGTCCGGGTTCCTGTCCAATGGCCGCAATGCCGTTTCCGTCGGCATCAATATCGCCCCTGGCGCCAACCTGCTTGATACGACCCGGCGCGTCGCCGCAGCATTCGAGACCCTGAACAAAGGCCTGCCTGACGGGCTGGAGGCGCAGATCGTCTATGACGCCTCGCTGTTCGTGCAGGATTCGATCACCGAGGTGGTGACGACCATCCTCGAGGCGATGGTCATCGTGACCCTGGTGGTTTTCCTTTTCATCGGTTCGCCACGCTCGGTGATCATCCCGGTGGTCGCCATACCGTTGTCGCTGATCGGTGCGTTCACGCTGATGCTCGCCGCCGGGTTTTCCTTCAACCTGCTCACCCTGCTTGCCCTCGTGCTCGCCATCGGGCTGGTCGTCGACGATGCGATCATCGTCGTGGAGAACGTCAACCGGCACATCGAGGAGGGCATGCGACCCGTCGATGCCGCACTGGTGGCGGCCAGGGAGCTGGCCGGCCCGATCATTGCCATGGGCGTGGTCCTCGTGGCGGTCTACGTGCCGATCGGCTTCCAGGGCGGACTTACCGGTACGCTGTTCACGGAGTTCGCCTTCACCCTGGTCGCCGCCGTGGTGGTTTCCACGGTCGTTGCCCTCGTGCTCTCGCCGATGATGTGTGCCGGCATGCTCCGTCCCGTGGCCGCCGAGCGCGGCTGGGCCGCGCGGTTCGAGGCGTTCAGCAACCGGGGCTTCGGCCGCCTGCGCCAGGCCTACGAGCGCGCCCTGCACGCGAGTCTCGATACGGTTGCCGTGACGATAGTCTTCGCCGGCATCGTGCTCGTGGCGATCTATTTCCTCTACGACAACGCCCGCAAGGAGCTGGCGCCCCAGGAAGACCAGGGGTTCATGATCGTGATGTTCACGGGTGCACCCAATGCCACCCACGACTCGCTGATCACCCAGGCGCGTGACATCTTCCGCATCGTCCGCCAGTTCCCGGTTTTCACCAACGTCTTCCAGTTTGATGCAGGCGGCTCGCTCTTCACGGGTGTGGTCATGAAGCCCTGGAAGGAGCGGAGCGAGACCTCGCGCGACCTCAGGCCGCTGTTGCAGCGTGCATTCGACGAAGAGGTGGCGGGATTGCGTGGCGCGGTCTTCGAGTTGCCGCCGCTGCCGGGCTCGGAAGGCATGCCGGTGCAATTCATCATCACCACCACCGACCAGTTTGGCCGCCTCGACGAGGTTGCGCGGTCCTTCATGGCTGAAGCGATGAAGACCGGCATGTTCATGTTCCTCGACAATGACCTGAAGATCGACCGGCCACAGGCAACGGTGCAGATCGACCGGGATGCGGCGGCCCGCCTCGGCGTGCAGATGAGCGATGTCGGCAGCAGCCTGTCAGCGATGCTGGGTGGCGGCTACGTCAATTATTTCGCGCTGGGTGGGCGTTCCTACAAGGTGATGCCACAGGCGGCGCAGCGCTACCGCCTCAACGCCGATCAGCTCGATGATTACTACCTGCGCACGCCACAGGGCATCCCGGTGCCGCTGTCGACGATTGCCACGATCGAGACCGGGGTGGTGCCGCGGTCCCTCAACCGCTTCCAGCAGCTCAATGCCGCGACGATCAGCGGCATCATGATGCCCGGCGTTCCGCTGGGGGATGCACTGGCCACCCTGGATGGCATTGCAGCGCGGGTACTGCCGCAGGGCTACGGTGTGGATTACAGCGGGCAGTCGCGCCAGTACGTGCGCGAATCGAGCGGCTTCGTCGTGACCATTGCCTTTGCGACGATCGTCATCTTCCTCGCGCTCGCCGCCCTGTTCGAGAGTTTCCGCGATCCGCTGATCATCCTGATTTCCGTGCCGATGTCGATTGCGGGTGCACTGATCTTCATCAGCCTCGGCCTCTGGCATGTGAGCCTGAACATCTACACGCAGGTGGGCATCGTCACGCTGATGGGCCTCATCAGCAAACACGGCATCCTCATCGTCGAGTTCGCCAACAAGCTGCAGCAGGAAGGCCAGGCGAAGCGCGAGGCAGTCCAGAACGCCGCTGCGATCCGCCTGCGCCCGATCCTCATGACGACCGCGGCGATGGTGCTCGGCGTCGTGCCGCTGCTGGTGGCGACCGGCGCCGGCGCCGCATCACGGTTCAACCTCGGCATCGTGATCTTCACCGGCATCTCGATCGGCACGCTCTTCACGCTCTTCGTCGTGCCGGCTGTCTACCTCGTCCTCGCCGCCGATCACCACCGGCGTCGGGAGGCTGCGTAAGGGCACCCGTACTCAGCCCAGCCGTTTGATCTCATAGATTGCGTCGAGCGCCTCGCGCGGTGACATGCGGTCGGGGTCCATCTGCGCCAGTCGCTCGCGCAGCGGATCGGCGACCGGTGGAGGTTGCAGGTCGAGTTCGGCCTGGGGGCGCGGCTGCCGATGCCCCCGGGTTTGCCGTTCGAGTTCGGTGAGGTAGCTCTTGGCGCGGCTGATGACCGTGCCCGGCACGCCGGCGAGTGCCGCGACCTGCAGGCCGTAGCTCTGGTTGGCGGGGCCATCCTTCACCGTGTGCATGAAAATCAGCTGCTCGCCGTGGCTGGTGGCGTCGAGATGCACGTTGGCGCAGCCGGGGAGTTCCTCCGCAAGCGCGGTCAGCTCGAAGTAGTGCGTCGCGAACAGCGTGAAGGCGCCGATGCGTTCGGCGATGAAGTGTGCGGCCGCCCAGGCGAGCGACAGGCCGTCGAAGGTGCTGGTGCCGCGGCCGACTTCGTCCATCAGCACCAGGCTCTGCGCCGTGGCGTTGTTGAGGATGTTGGCGGTCTCGGTCATTTCCACCATGAACGTCGAGCGCCCGCCGGCGAGGTCATCGGCAGCACCGATGCGGGTGAAGATGCGGTCGAGCGGGCCGATGCGTGCCGAGGCCGCCGGCACGAAGCTGCCGATGTGGGCGAGGATGGCGATCAACGCCGTCTGGCGCATGAAGGTGGACTTGCCGCCCATGTTCGGGCCGGTGATGACCAGCAGGCGCCGCGCCGGGTGGAGATCGAGGTCGTTGGCGATGAAGGGCGCGTCGAGTACCTGCTCGACGACCGGGTGGCGCCCGGCGCGCAGCTCGAATACCGGCTCGCGGGTGAGTTCCGGGCGGCAGTAGCCGAGCTCCGTCGCACGGCGTGCGAGCGTCAGCAGCACGTCGGCCTGCGCAAGCGCCTCGGCCATGGTGCGCAGGGTCGGGAGCGTCGTGAGCAGGCGGTCGAGCAGCCCCTCGTAGAGGTCCTTCTCGCGGGCCAGCGCCCGGTCGCGCGCGGAGAGCACCTTGCCCTCGAATTCCTGCAGCTCCGGTGTCACGTAGCGCTCGGCGCCCTTCAGCGTCTGGCGGCGGATGTAATCGGCCGGGGCGCTCGCCGCCTGCGCGCGTGACAGCTCGATGTAGAAGCCGTGGATGCGGTTGTAGCCGACCTTGAGCGAGGGCAGGCCGGTGCGTTCACGCTCGCGCTGCTCGAGGTCTACGAGATATTGGTCGGCGTGGTCGGCGATGTCACGCAACTGGTCGAGTTCCGCGTCGTAGCCGGCCGCGATGACGCCGCCGTCGCGGATCAGCATCGGCGGGTTCCCGACGAGCGCGCGCTCGAGCAGTGCACGCTCGGTGACGTGCTCGTCGAGGCGGCCGACCAGCGTCGCGAGGAGCGGCGAATCGCAGGCGGCGAGCGCCGCACGGATCTCCGGCAGGAGCTGCAGGGCGAGGCGCAGCTGCGCCAGGTCGCGCGGCCGTGCCGAACGCATTGCGACGCGGGCGAGGATGCGCTCGAGATCGCCGATGGCCCGGAGTGTTTCGCTGAGTGCTTCGGCCGATTGTGCGCGCAGCGCCTCGAGCGCCTGGTAACGCCGGTTGAGCAGATCATGGTCGCGCAACGGGCGGTTCAGCCAGCGCCGCAGCAGGCGGCTGCCCATGGTGGTGGCGCAGTGGTCGAGCACGCCGGCGAGCGTGGCCTCCGCACGGCCGGCGAGGCTCGTCTCCAGTTCCAGGTTGCGCCGGGTGGCAGCATCCATCAGCAGCGCATCGTCGCGGTGCTCGGTGCTGATGCGCTCGACGTGGGGGAGTGCGGTGCGCTGCGTGTCCTTCACGTACTGGAGGAGGCAACCGGCAGCGCGCACCGCCTGGTCGAGTTCCTCGCAGCCGAAGCCGGCGAGATTGCGGGTGCCGAATTGCGTGCAGAGCGTGCGCCGCGCGGCGTCGACCTCGAAATGCCAGGGTGGGCGTTCCTTCACACCGGAGAGACCCGCCGTGGCGGCGGCAGCCGCCATGCCTTCCTCAATGAGGATCTCGGCGGGCTTCAGCCGCTCGAGCTCATTCGCCAGTTCATCCTCGCTGCCAGGCTCGGTGACACAGAAGCGTCCCGCGGAAAGTTCCAGCCAGGCCAGGCCGATGGCGCCGCTGCCGCGGCAGACGGCGGCGATCAGGTTTTCGCGTCGCGCCTCGAGCAGCGCCTCGTCGGTGAGGGTGCCAGGCGTCACCACGCGCGCGACCTTGCGTTCCACCGGGCCCTTCGCCGTGCGCGGATCGCCGATCTGCTCGCAGATCGCCACCGACTCGCCCTGGCGCACGAGGCGCGCGAGATAGCTCTCCGCGGCGTGGTAAGGCACGCCGGCCATCGGGATCGGCGCACCCGCGGACTGCCCGCGGGCGGTCAGCGTAATGTCGAGGAGGCGTGCCGCACGGCGCGCATCCTCGAAAAAGAGCTCGTAGAAGTCCCCCATCCGGTAGAACAGCAGCATGTCGGGGAATTCCGCCTTGATGCGCAGGTACTGCTGCATCACCGGCGTGTGGCTGCTGAAACCGGGGTCGTTCAAGTTCTTCTCATCTATGCGACGGCTGTGTGTAACCACGTGTTCTGATGCTGTTCGTTCGCTGGCCTGAATTCCATGGCTGGTCCGGACTCATCCTGCCCAGTCCTCTCAGGCGGCCTGGTGGAGGTGGTGCGACAGGCCGAGGCTGCCCGCACCCTGAAAAAAGCGCTGCCTCGACCCGCGCCGCGGATTATCGCCCACCCGCACATTGGGGGGGAATGTGCCGATCCGATCGAGACTCTCTGGACGGTTCGTGGTCTGCGGCGTACGGCGCCGGCGATGCCCGGTGGCCCGCGTGTCGCGCAGTCGTGCCAATGTGAAAAGCGAACGCCGTCTTGCAAAGACCTGCAATGCGAATCGGGAGGGGCTTGCTGACAGCCAGCGAGCCGGCAGGAGCCCGTCCGGGGCGGCAGCTTACAACGTCAATACCTTCTGGTATATCGTGGCCGGGAAATCAGGGCTTATATGGGTTCGCCTTGCGTCGCGGGCGTTGCCCTGTCTCGGGAAGGTCCGATGGACCCGCCACGCTGAGGCATGACGGTGCACCCGGGTGGAGGCGTGATGAAACAACAGGCGCTGTGCGAATTCCGAGGGTGCAAAGGGTGAGTGCCAACCAGAAATTATTTGATAGCGTGGCCTCGACATACGCCACCAAAGAACTGCATGAGGCTGAGCGGAAACTCCTTGCCCATTTTAAAGGGAGGTGGCATACCTTAAATATGCTCGACCTGGGTGTGGGCGCCGGCCGTACCAGCTACACGTTGGCACCGCTGTGCAAGAATTATCTGGGGCTCGATTACTCCGAGTCCATGATCAGGTTGTGCAAGGAGCAGATCGGAGAGTCTCCTGGCGTCAAATTTGAAGTTGCAGACGCCACCAATTTGTCGTTCTTGAAGGATCAGAAATTTGATTTCATCCTGTTCTCTTACAATGGCATGGATTATGTGGGTGAGGCTGACCGACTCAAGATCTTGAGTGAGGTGAGGGCTCGCCTGGAGCCAGGGGGGCTGTTTGTATTTTCTTCACACTGCCTCTGGTGCTTGCCCTTTCGCCTGCAACTGCCGAGGAGGCCCTGGCTGTGGCCCCAGGCACTGTTTGATCATTTGCGCTTGCTCTGGAGCAACCGGGGGATTTCCATTGCCGACGGGCGGGCGATTTTGCAAGACGGCGCCCATCACTTTGGGCTTGGAACTTACTACACCACTCCCGGGTTTCAAATCAGCCAGCTCAAGGAATCCGGGTTTGACGAGGTGGAAGTGCGCGACCGCTTCGGCAATCCGTTACAAGCTGAGCGTCTTCGGCATCCCTGGCTGTACTACTTCTGTCGCTAGCCGGGCCTGGACGGCACGCTGGCCCGCACGGGCCATGCGGTAGAAGAAGGGCACGCCAGCGGCCTTCCCCGCATTGACCGCCGCCCGTCACCGGTCGCACAGTGCGTAGATGCAGATCGTGCACCTGGAAACCGGCCGCCATCTCTATGGCGGCGCGCGGCAGGCTCTCATCCTCGTGCGTGGGCTGCAGGCGCGTGGCGTGGGCGGCACGCTGGTCTGCACTGCGGGCGGGGAGGTGGGTGCCGAAGCGCGCCGTCTTGGCCTGCCGGTCCGCGAGTTGCCGATGAGTGGTGACTTCGACTTCGGGTTCACACGCCGACTCGCCGCACTGCTCGGTGAACTGGAACCGGACATCCTCCACGTCCACAGCCGCCGCGGGGCGGACTGGATGGGCGGGCGTGCGGCCCGGCGCCTCAGGCTGCCGGCGGTCCTCACCCGCCGCGTGGATCGTCCCGAGGGCTGGCTGGGACGCCTGAAGTACCGTCCCTACGGCCGCGTCGTGGCAATTTCGACGGCCATCCGCCACCAGCTCGAGGCCGTCGGCCTGCGCCCACCGAGGCTCGTCCTCATCCGCAGTGCCGTTGAGCCGGCGTTGCAGGATCCAGCCTGGTCGCGTGAGCGGCTGGTACGCGAGTTCGCCCTCGATCCGCGCTGCCAGCTGGTGGGCTGCGTGGCACAGCTCATCCCGCGCAAGGGCCACCTGGAACTGCTCGATGCCTGGCGCGCGGTGGCGGATGCCTGCCCGACAGCCCGGCTGCTGCTTTTCGGGCAGGGACCTCTCGAGGGATACCTGCGCCGGCGCGTGCATGCACTCGGACTGGAGGGCTCCGTGGTGTTTGCTGGTTTTCGCGCTGACCTCGGCACCTTCCTCGGCCGCCTTGATGTCCTCGTCCACGCAGCCCTGGAGGAGGGCCTCGGGCTTGCGGTGCTGGAGGCGCAGGCCGCGGGTGTGCCGGTCGTGGCGTTCCGCGCCGGTGGGGTGCCGGAGATCGTCATCGACGGGCGCACGGGTTACCTCGTGCGCAGTGGCGATGCACCGGCCTTTGCCATCGCGCTGACCGAACTCCTGCAGAACGACGCGCGGCGCAAGGCCTGCGGCGCTGCGGCCTGGGAGCGGGCAGCGCGGGAATTCCGTGTCGCCGACATGGTGGATGCCTATTTGACCTTGTACCGGGACCTGGCCGAGACTCCCCGTCCATGATGGATTTCGACGCCCGGGTGAACGAACTGCTTCCGCGCCTGGCTGCCGTGCTGCAGGCGCGTGGTGCGCGCATCGCCGTGGCCGAGTCCTGCACGGGCGGCTGGATCGCCAAGCTTCTGACCGACCGGCCGGGGAGTTCCGCCTGGTTCGGTTATGGTTTCGTCACCTACAGTGACGAGGCCAAGCAGGCGTTGCTCGGTGTGAGCGCCGAGACGCTGGCACGGCATGGTGCGGTGAGCACGGACGTGGCCGAGCAGATGGCAACGGGTGCGCGTCTTGCCAGCGCCGCAGAGATCGCGGTGGCGGTGTCCGGCATCGCCGGACCCGGTGGCGGCAGTGCGGAGAAACCGGTCGGTACCGTGTGTTTCGCCTGGGCGGGACCTGGCGTGCAGCTCACCAGTACGGTGCGCCACTTCAGCGGCGATCGCGACGCGGTGCGGCGCCAGAGCGTCATCGCTGCGCTGGAGGGCGCGTTTGCACTGCTGACGGCGCCGTGACGGGCCAGCCCGGCCAGGGCGGATCGGCGGGCCCGCAGGGAAAGACAGGCAAGACTGCGCACCCCAGCCCCGGAATGCGGCGGCCGGCCCTTCCATCCGCACAGAACACTGGTACGCAAGCTGCGGAATCCACCGGAGTTGGCGCCGCCCCGGCCCGTGGCCTGGGCGGTGCATTCTTTTGCGCTCATGCAGTCGGTCTCGACGGCAGGGGGGGCACGCTACGAACGGCTGGCCGGGTTTCCTCTTTCACGGTGATTATCGTCGTTTTGCTGGGTCACCGGGTGAGCCACTTCTGTGGAATAATCCCGACCATTCCCCACTACCTACTGCGACCCCGCGTCGCCACGGACAGGCCATGGATGACAACCGCAAGAAGGCCCTCGCGGCCGCCCTCGGGCAGATCGAACGGCAATTCGGCAAGGGCTCGGTCATGCGCCTCGGCGACGGCGGTGCGAACCGCGACATCGAGGCGATCCCCACCGGCTCCCTCGGGCTGGACATCGCGCTCGGCATCGGCGGCCTGCCGCGTGGCCGCGTGGTGGAGATCTTCGGGCCGGAATCCTCGGGCAAGACCACGCTGACGCTGCAGGTCATCGCCGAGTGCCAGAAGCGCGGCGGTACCGCGGCCTTCGTCGATGCCGAGCATGCGCTCGACCCGGTCTATGCCGAGAAACTGGGGGTCAACGTCAACGACCTGCTGGTGTCGCAGCCCGACACCGGCGAGCAGGCCCTGGAGATCACCGACCTGCTGGTGCGCTCGGGTGCGGTGGACATCGTCGTCGTCGACTCGGTCGCCGCGCTGACGCCGAAGGCCGAGATCGAGGGCGAGATGGGCGACTCCCATGTCGGCCTGCAGGCGCGGCTGATGTCGCAGGCGCTGCGCAAGCTCACCGGCAACATCAAGCGCTCCAACACCATCGTCATCTTCATCAACCAGATCCGCATGAAGATCGGCGTCATGTTCGGCAACCCGGAGACCACCACCGGCGGCAATGCGCTGAAGTTCTACGCGTCCGTGCGCCTGGACATCCGGCGCATCGGCTCCATCAAGAAGGGCGAGGAGATCGTGGGTGCGGAGACGCGCGTGAAGGTGGTGAAGAACAAGGTTGCCCCGCCGTTCAAGACCGCGGAGTTCGAGATCCTCTACAACCACGGCATTTCCCGCGAGGGCGAGCTCATCGAGCTCGGTGTCAAGCACGGCCTGGTGGGAAAATCCGGCGCCTGGTTCAACTACGGCCGCGAACGCATCGGCCAGGGCAAGGAGAACGCCCGCGAATACCTGATCCAGCACCCGGAAGTGGCCCGTGAGATCGAGGCCAAGGTTCGCGCGCTGGTCATGCCGAAGGCCGCCGAGACGCGTGAGGCCGCTGCACGCGATCCCGAGTCTGAGGCCGAAGTCGCCGCCAGCGAGGCCTGAGGGCAGGACTTGCGATCTGCCCGGGCCAGGCGGCTTTCGGCCCCGGTTCGCCAGCCGCCGGCAATCGCGGTGGGGCGGGCAGCGGGCAGGGCAGCCAGGCAGGGCTGACCAGCCCTGTTCCGGCAGCAGGCGCGTTGCCCGTCCGCCAGGTACCCCGTGGAAAAAGACGACAAGCCAGGCCGGTCAGCCGGCCGCAGTGCGCGCACCGTGGCCCTGGACCTGCTGGCCCGTCGCGAGCATTCGCTTGCCGAGCTGCGTGCAAAGCTGGCTGCACGGGGGTTTCCTGCGGAGGAAGTCGAAGGCGTCGTGACAGCCCTGGCCGACAAGGGCCTCGCGAGCAACAGCCGCTTCCTCGAGTCCTTCATCGCCTCCCGTATCCGCAAGGGGCAGGGACCCATTAGAATCCGCGCCGAGCTTCGCCAGCGCGGCATCGACGGCGCCACCGCCGACGCTGCCCTGGCCGAGGCCCACGACTGGCGCGCCCTGGCGCGGGACGTCCGGACAACGCGCTTCGGCGCCGAGCCCCCGGCTGACATCCGCGACCGGGCCCGGCAGGCGCGCTTCCTCGAATACCGCGGCTTCACCGCCGAACAGATCCGCGCGAGCTTCGGGGGTAACGAGGAGTAAAGGAGCCGCTATCGGGAGGGGTGCCGCAGGCGTTGAGGCGCCCGGAGGCGGGTATCCCCGAACCAAGCGAGTATCGGGGAGCGACTTCGGGGGTACCCGCCGCAAGGGCGCCCGCGAGGCCAGAACGACATCAGGACCACCGTGAAAACCGAACAGAT
>CAZQGA010000022.1:0-14042 GCA_964592735.1 uncultured Chromatiaceae bacterium
CGCGTGCGCGAGGGCTGTGGCGGTGCAGGGCGAGCGCGACCAGTTCCTTGCCGGTGCCGCTGGCGCCGGTGATGAGTACCGTGGTGTCGCTCTGGCTGAGCCGGCCGATGGCGCGGAAGACCTCCTGCATGGCCGGTGCCTGGCCGAGCATCTCCGGCATCTCCGCGCCGCCGGGTTCGGTCACGCCTTCCTGCGGGGTCTCCTCGATGGCGCGGCGAATCAGCTCGACCGCCCTCCCGATGTCGAACGGTTTGGGCAGGTACTCGAAGGCGCCGCCCTGGAAGGCGCTGACAGCGCTGTCCAGGTCGGTGTACGCGGTCATGATGATGACCGGCAGCCCCGGGAGGTGGCGCCTCGCCTCGGCCAGCAACTCAATGCCGCTGCGCCCCGGCATGCGGATATCGCTGACCAGGACCTGTGGCTCGCCGCCCGCCTCTAGTGCGGCGATCACTTCGCGCGGATCGGCAAACACTCGCACGGGCCAATGTTCGCGGGCAAGTGCGCGCTCCAGGACGAAGCGGATGGACTGATCGTCGTCGACAATCCAGATCGGTTTCATGCCGCGCATCCCCTGGTTTCCCGCTGGCTCAGGACAGCGGGATCAGCAACCGGAACCGCGTCAGCCCGGGACGGCTTTCGCAGTCGATCATGCCATTGTGCTGCTGCACGATGGCCTGTGCCAGCGTGAGCCCGAGTCCGCAGCCCTCCTCACGGCCCGTTACCAGCGGCTGGAAGATGCGGTCCAGCAGGGCAGCGGGTACGCCGGGCCCGTTGTCCTCGATCTGCAGTTCAAGTGCCAGGGCAAAGCGCTGGCGGTTGATCGTGACCTGCCGTGCGATGCGGGTCCGCAGCACGATGCAGGCGTCGCCAGCGGCGATGCGCCCGGCCAGCGCCTGGGCCGCATTGCGGGTGATGTTCAGCACGGCCTGGATCAGTTGCCCGCGATCACCGCGCCAGTCGGGCAGCGAGGCATCGTAGTCACGCTGCACCGTGAGGCCGGCGGGAAACTCGGCGAGGACCAGCGAGCGCACGCGTTCGCAGATCTCATGGATATTGACGTCGCCCAGCACCGGTGCGTGCCGGTGAGGGGCGAGCAGCCGGTCCACCAGTGCCTGCAGGCGGTCGGCCTCGTGGATGATGACGTCGGTGTACTCGGTGAGGTCGCACGAGGCAGCCTCCATCGCCAGCAATTGCGCAGCGCCCCGGATGCCGCCCAGCGGGTTTTTGACCTCATGGGCGAGATTGCGCAGCATTTCTTTCTGGGCCTGGGCGACCTCCTGCGCACGTTCTTCGCGCTTGATGCGCAGCTGCTGCTCGATCTCGAGCATCTCGATCATCACCGTGGCATCCGCCCCGCCGGCACCGACCGGGCTGACGATCACCTGGACGGGTAACTCGGGCTCGCCCGGCGGGTGACATCTGAGCGTCGCTTCGAAGCGGCTGACGATGACGAGATGCTCCCGTGCGCGCTGCAGTGCTTCGCGCAGGGGCGCCGGGTCTACGAACCAGTCGAGGGCCTGCCCGTAAACCAGGTTGCGACGTGATTGCCGGATGGCGTTCTCGAGCGCCGAGTTCAGCAGCAGGCAGGTGCCGTCCACCTGCACGACCGCCACGGCGGTGGCGAGCAGGTCGTAGGCTCCCTGGTCCTGGGGATCAATCGGAATGCTCATGCTTGCACGTGGTGGGCTACGGGCGGGCTGCCAGGGATTTGCAGTGTAATGCAGCGGGCGGGTTGCGCCGTCAGCCAGCCGCCCGGCTTGCAGGCGGCGGGTCAAGTGACCTCGAGGATGCGTTCGAGCGCCGTTTGTGTGTTCTCGGTGGTATTGAATGCGGTCAGGCGAAAATAACCTTCGCCGGCGCGGCCAAACCCGGACCCTGGCGTACCGACCACTTGTGCTTCGTGCAGCAGCAGGTCGAAAAATGTCCAGGAGTCGATGCCGCCTGGAATCCGGAGCCAGACATAGGGTGCATGGATGCCGCCGAAGACTTCGAGGCCCGCAGCCTTCAGCGTGCTGACGATCTGCCGTGCATTGCGTGTGTAGGTTTGCAGTTGCGTGGCAATCTGCGCCTGCCCGGCAGTTGACAGGGCCGCCGCCGCCGCCCTCTGGACCGGATAGGACACACCGTTCTGGCGGCTTGCAATCCGGCGCTTCCAGAGCGCGTTGACGGCAATGGTACGGCCATCGACCTCCGTCGTGAGGGTGTTCGGGATGACCATGTATGCGCAGCGCATGCCGGTGAAGCCGGCGGATTTCGAGAACGAGCAGCACTCGATGGCGATCCGCTCGGCTCCCTCGATCTCGTAGATCGAGCGGGGAATCGAGGCATCGGTGATGTAGGCCTTGTAGGCGGCGTCGAATACGATGAGCGTATCCGTCTGCAGTGCATATTCGACGAAGTGCCGGAGCTGGTCACGGGTCAGCACCGTGCCAGTCGGATTGTTCGGATAGCACAGGTAGAGGATGTCCACCGGATCGGCCGGAAGGTCGGGCACGAAGGCGTTTGCGGCCAGGCAGGGGAGGGTGACGAGGTTCGTCCAGTTGCCGCCCTCGTAGCGACCGAGCCGGCCGGCCATCGCGTTGGCGTCGAGGTAGACGGGGTAGACCGGATCGGTGACGGCCACACGTGCGTCTGCCGCCAGCAGGTCCTGCAGGGCCGAGGTGTCCGTCTTGGCCCCGTCGCTGATGAAGACCTCGTCCTGGCTGATCCTGATGCCGAGTGGCGCGTAGTCCGCATCGATGATGGCCTGCCGCAGGAATGGATAGCCCTGGCTCGGCGGGTAACCGTGGAAGCCTGCCGCGGTGCCCATCTCCCGGGCGGCAGCCACCATCGCCTCGGTGACGGCTGGGGCCAGGGGTTGTGTCACGTCGCCGATGCCGAGGTGGATGAGCGCCCGCCCGGGTGCTGGCTCACAGGCATCGACGCGGCGGGCAATCTCTGCGAAGAGGTAATCGCCGGGCATCGTGAGCAGGTTGCGGTTCAGGCGCATGTCAGGCGTCGGGCCAGGTGCCGTCGAATACGAAGGCAGCCGGTCCCGTCTGGTAGACGTGATTGTCGTCGGTATCCCAATGGATCTGCAGTTCGCCCCCGGCCAGCCTGGCCTGCACGCTGCGCCCGGCCAGACCATTGAGAACCGCCGCGACGACGCTGGCCGCGGCGCCGGTACCGCAGGCGAGCGTTTCGCCGCTACCCCGCTCCCAGACGCGCATTTCCAGGCGGTCGCGTCGCGTGACCCGAACGAACTCCACATTGGTCCGCCGTGGAAACAGGGGGTGGTTTTCCATGGTGGCACCGATCGCCGCGATGTCGATGGCCCATGGATTGTCGACGAAGGTGACCGCATGTGGATTACCCATGCTGATGCAGGTGATGCGGTAGTCCTGGCCCAGGACGGTGATGGGAAAGTCGCGTACCGCCTCGCCGGGGTGGTCGACGGGAATGTCCCGGGGCGTGAGTACCGGCTGGCCCATGTCCGCGGTGACCTGCTCGACGTGGCTGCCGTTGACCTGAAGTACGAGCGTCCTTGTGCCGCTGCCGGTTTCCAGCGTCAGGTGGGTCTTGCGGGTCATGCCGCGCTCGTAGACGTACTTGCCAATGCAGCGCACCGCATTCCCGCACATTTCCGCCTCGGACCCGTCTGCGTTGAAGATGCGCATCGCGAAGTCGGCCCGCACTGCCGGCCCGATCAGGACAAGTCCGTCCGCACCGATGCCGAAATGGGGGCGCGACAGGGTGACGGCCAGAGCCGACGGATCCGCAACCGTTTCCTCGAAGGTGTTGACATAAATGTAGTCATTGCCGAGGCCCTGCATCTTGGTGAATCTCATGACGGTCGCGCTTCACAGGCTGTAGTACATGTCGAACTCGACCGGATGTGTGGTCATGCGAAAGCGGGTCACCTCTGCCATCTTGAGTTCGATGTAGGCATCGATCATCGCGTCGGAGAACACATCGCCCCGGGTGAGGAACTCGCGGTCCTTGTCCAGGTAGTCCAGCGCCTGGTCGAGGCTGTGGCAGACAGTCGGGACTTTGGCGTCCTCTTCCGGTGGCAGGTTGTAGAGGTCCTTGTCCAGCGGGCCGCCTGGATGGATGCGGTTCTTCACGCCATCGAGGCCGGCCATCAGCATTGCGGTGAATGCCAGGTAGGGGTTTGCGGTGGGATCCGGGAAGCGAACTTCGATGCGCCGGCCCCTGCCGTTGGCCACGTACGGGACGCGAATGGAGGCGGAGCGGTTGCGTGAGCTGTAGGCGAGCTTGACCGGAGCTTCAAAGCCTGGCACCAGGCGCTTGTAGCTGTTGGTGCCCGGATTGGTGATCGCATTGAGGGCGCGGGCATGCTTGATGATGCCGCCGATGTAGTACAGCGCGAAATCGCTCAGGCCGGCGTAGCCATCACCGGCGAACAGGTTCCTGCCGTCCTTCCAGACGGACTGGTGTACGTGCATGCCCGAGCCGTTGTCGCCGACGATCGGCTTGGGCATGAAGGTTGCGGTTTTGCCGTGGGCGGCAGCAACGTTGTGGATCACGTACTTCTGCAGCTGCAACCAGTCGGCACGCTGGACCAGCGTGCTGAACCGGGTGCCAAGTTCCATCTGGCCGGCGGTGGCGACTTCGTGGTGGTGTACCTCCACCGGGATGCCCAGTGACTCGAGCAGCAGGCACATTTCCGAGCGCATGTCCTGGAAGCTGTCGACCGGTGGCACCGGGAAGTAGCCGCCCTTGACTCCCGGCCGATGGCCGCTGTTGCCCTCCTCGGATTCATGGCTGCTGTTCCAGGCGGCTTCCGCCGATTCGATCTTCACGAAGGAGCCGGCCATGTCCGCCTGCCAGCGCACGCTGTCGAAGACGAAGAACTCAGGCTCGGGGCCGAAGTAGGCGACATCGCCGATGCCGCTGCTGCGCAGGTAAGCCTCGGCCCGCCGCGCGAGTGAGCGCGGATCGCGCTCATAGGGCATGCCATCACCCGGCTCGAGCACGTCACAGGTCAGGATGAGCGTTGGCTGCCTGAAGAAGGGATCGAAATTGGCGGTGCCGGGGTCGGGCATCAGCAGCATGTCCGATGCTTCGATGCCCTTCCAGCCGGCAATGGAGGAGCCGTCGAACGGGTGGCCTGCCGTGAACTTGTCTTCGTCGAAGGCGGCTGCCGGAACCGTGACATGGTGCTCCTTGCCACGGGTATCCGTGAAGCGCAGGTCGACGAACCTGATCTCCTTGTCCTTCATCATCGACATCACATCGGCAACGGTGCGGGTCATCGGGCTTCTCCATGAACAACGAGGTGCGCCGACATACAGCAGGAATCGTGCCGACTGCGGGATGCCAGCAAACTAGCCGGCTTTTGCAGGCTTGTGCCGGCAGACAGGCGTCAATCGCACCAGACTGGTGCAGCTACCGGGTGATCGATGCACCAATTGCGATCGGGAAGGGGGGCAAACCGGTGCGAGGCAGTGGGCAGCTGCGGACTGCCAGGCTGCAGCCTGGCCTGTGGTGGAGGCGGGTTCGACTACTCCGGGGCCGGGGTGTCGTGATGCACGGTGAGAGCTAAGGCGGGAGCCGACCCGTTTGCGCTACGGCGCTGTGGAGGCCGGCGGCTGACCTGGACGGGTGCCGGCCACCAGGGCTGTTGCCGCCGGGCCCTGGATGCTGAGCGCCAGCCCACGCTGGTAGGCGCGCCCGGCGGCTTCGCGATCACCGATGCGTTCGAGGAGCTGCCCCAGCGCGGCACAGGTTTCGGCTGCCGGCCGGATCGACAGGCTGGTCTCCAGATAACTGCGCGCCTTGCCCCACAGCTGGTTGCGGAATGACAGCCGGCCGACGGTGAGCAGCAAGTCCGCGTCCTCGGGTCGCTCGCGCAGGAAAGCCTCGGCCTGCTTCAGGTGCCGCGCGGTATCGGGCACCGGCAGTTCGCCATAGAGCCGGATCAGGCCCGCATTCCAGTGCTCGCGCAGCGCCTCGCGGATTTCCACCTCGGCGTCAGCCACGGCACCCAGGCGCACCCGTGCCCGGGCGCGTGCCAGTACCAGCCGGGGTTCCTCCCGGAGGATTTTTGGCACCTCATCCCATAACCGGGCGAGGCCGGCCGCGTCGAGGGCGGGATCGCCGAGGAGCGCCTCGAAGGCATCGCTGGCCCAGTGGTTGAGCTTGGCTGGCGGCAAGGGTGGCATGGCGCGCAGGGCAGGCATGAGATCCAGCAGCGCGCGCCAGTCCTGCCGGCGCCAGTAGAGGGCGGCGAGCAGCTTCAGTGCCTGTGCATGCTTCGGATTGTGTTCGCGGATGCGCTCGAGTGTGGCCAGGGCCTGGTCAAAGGCCTGATCGTCCATCTGCATCTCCGCCTGTGCGAGCAGCACGGCATCGGTCGCCGCGGGCTCCTGTTCATAGGCCATGCGCAGCCAGCCATCGCGACGATCCGGGTCGTTGCGCTGGTGGGCGAGGCGGGCCGCAGCCAGGTAGTTCATGAGTGGCGCGCCACTGCGGCGTGCGCCCCGCGTGAGCAGGCGTTCGCCCTGGTCGAGCCGGCCCTCGGCGATGGCGATATAGCCGCGGGTGGCCTGGCGTCCGCCCCAGCGTACGCGCGCGCGCGCGGTTGCCTCGCCCAGTTGTCGCGGCACGCGCCATGCCCAGGCCGCGAGACGCACCGCGAGGTAGGCCAGTACGAGCAAACCTGTCGCGATGGGCACTGACATCTCGACCACGTAGCCGGCGAAGCTCACCAGGACATAGCCGTTGTCCTGCATGAGGAAGTGTCCGGCCAGGGCACCCAGGGCCAGTACCAGGGCGATGGCGAGCCCGGCCTTCATGGCTGCGACTCACGCTCCCGGAGGCGGTTGAGCTCGACCAGCGAGGCGGAAATGTCCAGCGATGCTGCAGGCAGTACATCTGCCGGGATGGCGTCCAGTGCAGCGAGCGCGCTGGCGCCGGTGCCCGTGCGGGTATCGAAATACTGCGTGAGCTGGCGCCGCGCTTCTGCCAGCGAGGTTCGCAATACCTGCGGCTCGCCTCGCAGCACCGCCAGCCGCGCGATCTGCAATTCGAGCGCCAGGCCCTGCGTCACCAGGGTCCCGGTTTCCGCCGTTGCGAGCGGCGCAGCTGGCGCTTCGGTGCGCCGCACGCTGATCACGCTCAGCAATGCCTTGCGCAGGGTCTCCAGGGCGCGTGCGACGCCCGTGAGTTCCGCGGGTGCAGCAGTGTTCACGGGCCGGAATTGCGCAGGCGCCTGGCGCAGCGACAGGGTGTGGATCTGCCCGGCCAACGCGTCCAGCTGGAGGATCAGGCCTTCGGTATCCACCACCGGGGCGGTGCGCAGCGCAGCCTGTTCGCTGGCGATCAGCCTGCGTACGGACAGCAGCCGCGGATCGGCCGCCTCCCGCAGGTGCTCGTCGGCGATGTCCAGTGCCTTCAGCGCGCCGCGGCTGTCACCGGCCAGATTCGCCTGCGCATTGGCGGCGCGGAGGAAGTAGGCGGCCTGGTCGATCAGCCAGGCGCTGCGGCCGTGCTCGCCGCCGGGCAGCTTCGCCAGGTCATCGCGCTCACGGGCAAGGCGATCTTCCAGCGAGCTGATGCGGCGCTGTGTTTTTGCCAGTTCATCGCGCTGGGCGCGCTCAGGGCCGCGCTCGCCGCCGAGGCCGAGCCATTGTGCAGCCGTGCCAGCCAGTGCGAGCAGGGCAATCAGAAGTGCAATGCGCCCGCTGCGTGCCGGCACGGGAGTCGAGGTGTCGTGGGTCTGTCCGCTCATGGCGGGAGGCCTGTCTGGCTGCAGTGACTGCCAGTCATTCTGCCACGGGGTGGCGTCGGCATCACGGCTGGTTCCGGCTTCGCGCAGCCAGACCATCCGCATGGAGAGGAATCTCCCCCGGCTGGTCCGGCACCGTCAACGGCGGCGGAAAAGACCTGTCATCACCGCCGGGATCTTGTGCTCGAAAAGCACCAGCGCCACGCCACCCAGGACGAGCACCGCACCCGCCATGCTGGCCGCTGTGACGGGCTCGCCCAGCACCAGGCTGCCGAGCAGCAGCGCGATCACCGGATTGACCACGGCATAGGTCGTGACCTTTTCAGCGGGCCAGTGCGTCAGCAGCCAGAGGTAACTCGATTGCGCAAGCACGCTGCCGAACAGGGCGAGATAGGCCAGAGCCAGCCAGGCGCCCGGGGCCACGGCCGCCAGCCTGAGCTGCGGGAGCTCACCATGGACCAGCCCTGCGCAGCAGAGGAAGGCCGCGCCCGCGGCCATCTGCCCGCAGAGCAGGGCCAGCAGCCGGTCGCGTGGCACCGAGTTGCGCTGGACCAGCGTCCCGACACTCCAGCTGATCACGGCAATGGCGAGCGAGGCCATGTAGCCGATGCCCTTCAGGCCCGTGGCTGATGCGGTCTGGAGCACGATGAGGCCGACGCCGCAGACACCGACGATCAGGCCGATGCCGGTCCAGATGCTGGGGCGCCGCCGTGCGAAGAAGCCCCAGTCGATCAGCGCCACGCTGATCGGGATGGTGGCGTTCAGGAGCGCGGCAATGCCCGAGGGCACGCCCTGCATGGCAAATACCGTGAAGCCGTTGCCGAGTCCGCAGAGCAACACGCCACTGATGATCACCGTGCGGGTCGGCAGTCCGGCCAGTGGGCGGGGGTTGCGCAGGCGCAGCACACCGTAGAGCAGGGTGGCGGCCAGCAGGAAGCGCATGGCCGCTGAAAGAAAGGGCGGCAGATCTCGCAGCACGATGACGATGGCGAGATAGGTCGTTCCCCAGACGACGAGGATGCAAAAGAACGCGAGCGCTATGCCGATGCGGGGGGTGTCGTTGCTCATGGCGGGGGACTCCGCCCGCAGACGCGGCCGGGCGGCGCATGTTAAGGCACAAGTGCTGCCCATGTCTGGTGATCCCGTCCGCCGCAGCGCTCCCGCGCCTGCCTCATGCCGTCGGTGGCCTGAACTGGCTGGCCCGCAGGGCGAGCGCCTCGGCGACCTGCGGGCCGGTGACCGTTTCCAGCCCGGCGAGATCTGCCACGGTGCGAGCGACCCGCAGCACGCTGTCGCAGGCGCGCCGTGAGAGCTGGAGCCGGGTCGCAGCCCGTTCCAGCAGTTCGATGCCGTCGGTGGCCGGCATGCACCAGACGCGGACACCGGCGGCGGGCAGTGCCGCATTGGTCATCCCGGCACGCTGTAATTGCATCTGCCGCGCGAGGGCGACCCGCTCGGCGACCCGTGCAGAAGGCTCGCCGGGGTCATGATGAGAGAGCTGGATTTCACTGCGGCCTACGGACAGACGCAGATCGATCCGGTCCAGGAAGGGTCCGGAGAGCCGCTCCTGGTAGCGTCGCACCTGGTCGGGTGAGCAGCGGCAGGGGCGGGCCAGGTCGCCGTGGTAGCCACAGGGGCAGGGGTTCATGGCGGCCACCAGCTGGAATCGCGCCGGGAACTCCAGGGTGCGCGCGGCCCGCGCCACGGCGATCCGGCCGGTTTCCAGCGGCTCACGCAGTGCCTCCAGGGTCGCACGGGGGAATTCCGGCAACTCATCGAGAAACAGCACGCCGTGATGGGCGAGGGAGATCTCGCCCGGGCGCGGCCAGGTACCGCCGCCCACCAGGGAGGCGGTCGTGGCCGTGTGGTGGGGTGCGCGGAAGGGCCGCAGGGCCCAGGCTTGCGGTGGCGGGCTGCCGGCCAGTGAACCGAGCGCGGCGCTCTCCACGGCTTCCTCTTCAGTCATCGGCGGGAGCAGGCCCGGCAGCCGGCGCGCCAGCATGCTCTTGCCGGTGCCGGGCGGGCCGATGAACAGGACGTTGTGGCCACCGGCAGCGGCGACTTCCAGCGCACGTTTTGCCTGCTGCTGGCCCTGGATGTCGCTGAGGTCTTCGCCCATGCGCGGTGGCGTGAGCACTGGCAGCACGGGGCTGGGCAGCTCTTCGTCGCCCTGCAGGAAACGCAGCACCGGCAGGAGGTGGTCGGCGAGCCTGATGCCGGCGTCCCGCAGCAGACCGGCTTCGCCAGCACAGCCGGCGGGTACCACGGCGCTGCGCCCGGCACGCCGGGTTGCGAGGAGTGCGGGCAGCAGGCCTGCGACCGGACGCAGCGCTCCGGTGAAAGCCAGTTCACCGAGGAACTCCAGGCTGTCGAGGCGTTCGCCGGAAATCTGCCCCGAGGCTGCGAGGACGCCAACCGCGAGGGCGAGATCGAAGCGTCCGCCGTGTTTCGGCAGGTCGGCGGGCGCGAGGTTGACGACGATTTTGCGGCTTGGGAACTCGAAGCCACACTGGCCGATCGCGGCACGAACGCGTTCGCGGCTTTCTTTCACCGTGGTTTCGGCGAGGCCGACGATGGCAAGTCCGGGCAGGCCCCCGCTCAGGCAGACCTCGACACTGACTTCCGGTGCATCGAGGCCGGACTCGCCGCGGGTGATCGCGCAGGCCAGGCGCACCGGCAAGCTCCACGCGGGATCGTATCAGTGGTCGCGTGCTGTGGTGCCTTCCAGTTCGACGATGCGGGCTTCCAGCGCCTTGAGTTTTTCGCGGCTGCGTTCGAGCACCCGCTGCTGGACGTCGAATTCCTCGCGCGTCACCAGGTTCATGCGGGCGAGTCCGCCCTCCAGGACTGCGCGGAAGTTCTTCTCCATGTCAGCCTGCAGTGCCTGTACACCCGAGGGGACGCTGCGGGCCAGCTTGCGGGCGAGTTCCTCGATCACCTTGGTGTCCATCGTTTTCTGGCTCCTGTGCCGGGTGTTTCTGCTCCGGAACTGTGCATGCAGGGTGGTGCAGTGCACCGCCCTGGGGGGGCGGGCCAGTGTGTCTGCAGCCCAAACCCCCGGCGTTACGCCATTTCGTGGCTCGCCGCGGCTGGCACGCAACCTGCAAGGCACTCCCCGGATCTGGTTGCATCCTGCCAACACGGATGGCTGGCAGCAAGCCGGAGAAAGGAATGATTCCGTGAAGAAATCCATCTGCGTGCTGGCCCTGGCCACTATCGCCACGCAGCCCGCCCAGGCGGTCGAGATCACCGCCAACGCGGGCTTCATGAGCAATTACATGTTCCGCGGCATCAAGCAGGTTGATTCCACCGCCATGGGCGGCTTCGACATCAAGCACCAGGGCTTGCATGCCGGTACCTGGGTGGCGGACGTCCACCAGGGTCTCGAGGTGGACCTCTATGGCGGCTACACCGGCAGCCTCGGCGCCTTCAGCTACGGCGCGGGTTTCACGGGCTATTACTACACTGACAACTTTGACGACAGGTACCAGGAAATCAACCTGGGCGCCGGCTACGGGATCTTCAGCCTTGCCGTGGCGTTCGGTCAGTACGATAACTTCGAGGGGGCTGTGTTGCCCGGCAACACCGAACCCAACAGGCATCTTGACTACAGCTTCATCCAGCCGCGCGTGGATTACATGGGCTGCTACGGCCTGGCGGGCCTCTTCGCCAACGATTTCGACGGCGCGTACTACGAAGCCGGCTACGGCAGCAGGTTCGAATCCATCGGGCTGGATTACAGGGTTTCCGTCATCCACACCACCAGATTCCTGCGCGGTGACGTGAGCGGTGACGGCAAGAAGGACGCTGACACACAGCTCACCGTCAGCATCAGCAGGACTTTCAGGCTGTTCCCATAGGCAGGGCACGGAGGATGTGCCGTGAAGCTCATTACCGCCATCATCAAGCCCTTCAAGCTCGACGATGTCCGCGAGGCCATCAGCGAGATCGGCGTACAAGGCATCACCGTGACGGAGGTCAAGGGCTTCGGCCGCCAGCGCGGCCACACCGAGCTCTACCGCGGCGCCGAGTACGTCGTGGATTTCCTGCCGAAGGTGAAGCTGGAGATCGCCATTGCTGATGGGCTGCTGGAGCAGACCCTGGAGGCCATCGTCCAGGCTGCGCACACGGGCAAGATCGGCGATGGCAAGATTTTCATCAGTGACCTTGACGAAGCGATTCGTATCCGCACCGGCGAAACCGGTGTGCAGGCCCTGTAGTGACGGTCGTACCGGGCGCAGCGTTATCCGTAGCAGCAACATGGTGACAGGAGCACAACGGTGAACAGCAATGCATGGATGAAGCGGCCGGGGCGGATCCTGGCGGTGGCACTGGCCGGTCTGCTGGTGCCGGTTGCAGCACTGGTGGCAGCACCACTGGTGCCAGAAAAGGGTGACACCGCCTGGCTGCTGACCTCCACCCTCCTGGTCATCCTCATGACGATCCCGGGCCTGGCTTTCTTCTATGGGGGCATGGTCCGCTCGAAGAACGTGCTCTCGGTGCTGATGCAGGTGTTTATCACTTTCTGCCTGGTGGTGCTGCTGTGGGCCCTCTACGGCTACAGCCTTGCCTTCACCCGGGGCAATGCGTTCATCGGCGGCTTCGACAGGCTGTTCATGCACGGCATGACTCCGGCGGCGGTGACGGCGACCTTTTCCAGGGGTGTCGTTGTTCCGGAGATGGCCTACTTCGTCTTCCAGGCAACGTTTGCGGCGATCACGCCCTGCCTGGTGATCGGTGCTTTCGCCGAGCGCATGAAGTTTGGTGCAGTACTGCTGTTCCTGGTGCTCTGGTTCAGCTTTGCCTACCTGCCGATCGCCCACATGGTCTGGTACTGGCCCGGCCCGGATGCCGATGCTGCTGCGCGTGCCACCGCCGGATTCCTGTACCAGAAGGGTGCGCTGGATTTCGCCGGTGGCACCGTGGTGCACATCAATGCCGGGATTGCAGGCATCATCGGTGCGCTGTTCGTTGGCAGGCGCATCGGTTACGGCAAGGTGCCGATGCCGCCACACAACCTGCCGATGGTGATGATTGGGACCTCGCTGCTGTGGGTGGGCTGGTTCGGCTTTAACGTGGGCTCCAATCTCGAGGCGAATGGCCTCGCTGCCCAGGTGTTCGCCAATACCCTGCTGGCAACCGCCGCCGCTGCGCTGGCCTGGTCTGGCGCCGAATGGATCTGGCGTGGCATGCCCACCATGCTGGGTGCTGCGTCGGGTGCGGTAGCGGGTCTGGTGGCCATCACGCCTGCCTGCGGCTGGGTTGGCCCCATGGGTGCAATCGTCATGGGCCTGGTGGCAGGTGGTGCCTGCCTGCTGGCGGTGACCCGGCTCAAGGCCGTGCTGGGCTACGACGATGCGCTGGACGTCTTCGGCGTGCATTGTGTCGGTGGCATCCTGGGAGCGTTGCTTACGGCGGTGTTTTGCAATCCGGCACTTGGCGGTACCGGCGTCTACGACTATGTGGCCCATGCGGTTGCCGCGTATTCCACCGTAGCCCAGCTCGGGAGCCAGGTCCTGGGTGTGACGATCACGATCCTGTGGTCGGGTGGGGTGGCCGCGGCGGCTTACGCCATCGTCGATGCGACGGTCGGCCTGCGGGTCACGGAGGACGAGGAGCGTGCGGGCCTCGATACCGTTTGCCACGGGGAGAGCGCCTATACCTGACGCATGGGATCCGGGTTGCCTGCCCCCCCACTGGTGATTTCCCCGCAGTCACGACGGATTGGTGGCCAATGACCACAGAGCCACCGGTTTTGCGTGACGGCGTTCAAATTCGCCCGGCGGGCTGCGGTGGCATAATCGACAGCCATTGCGGGCCTCGCCCGCGCATGTCGCATGTGTCGGGATCACGAGGGTGTCCACCATGAAAGCCGTTTCCTTTTCCTGTGCAGCCGTTGCGTCCGCAGTCCTGGCCGGGTTCATCGTCCAGGCCGGCGCTAGCGACCAGGGCGCCGTCTACCAGTGGGTCGACAAGGATGGCACGCCCCACTACCAGGACCGCCCGCCGCAGGACGGCAATGGCGTACAGTCCGCCCGCGCGCTCAACATGCGCTACAAGATGACCGACGCCGAGAGCATTGCTGCGGCGGCCAAAAAGAAGTCCGAACTCGACAGTGCTGCCGAACTGCGCAAGTCACAGCAGGCCGAGGACAAGAAGGCCGATGACGATGACCGCCAGCAGGTCATGGGTGAGCGTGAAAAGGGCTGCCAGGCAGCCCGTGAGAAGTTGCAGAAGTACGAAACGGCGCACCGGCTCTACCGGCCGGGTGCCGATGGCCAGCGCCAGTACCTGAGTGACGAGGAAATCGATG
>CAZQGA010000023.1:0-13785 GCA_964592735.1 uncultured Chromatiaceae bacterium
GTTTGACGCCCTGGCGTGCTGGCTCGATGCCATTGCCTACGCCCGCCAGGATGAGCGCGGCCAGTGGAGCCCCGGCCAGTTCGATGCGGAGATCGCCAGGAACCCGCGTGATCTGCCCCTGCGCTTCGGCAAGGCGCAGGTCCTCATGGCAGCGGGCACGTGGAGCGCGGCCATGGACGAGTTGCTCGAAATCATCCGGCGAAACAAGGCCTGGAATGACGGCGCCGCACGCAAGACCTGCATAGCCATCCTCGAACTGCTGACTCCGCCACCGCAGCAACCGGGTGTGGCGGCAACCCGCGGGAGGAGCGCCAGCACCCTGCTGACAGGTGAAACGACGGAGCCGGACAGTCCTGCAGCAGAACTGGTAGCGCTTTACCGCCGCAAGCTGAGCATGGTGCTGAACTGAGACACGACAGCGACAGGCCAAACCCCTGCAGCCCTTGAAGCCGGCCGCGGCAACAGTGACGGCCACCCGCACAACAGCAAATCGCGTACATGCCTGAATTGCCCGAAGTCGAAACGACTCGCCGCGGCATCGCGCCCTGGCTGGAAGATCGCCATATCCGGGCGCTCGTGGTGCGTGAACCCCGCCTGCGCTGGCCGGTGCCAGAGAGCCTGCCGGCACAGCTGGCCGGCGCGCTCGCGCACCCCGTTGGCCGGCGCCGCACAAACCAGCTGCTCGAGACCTCGCGTGGCACGGCGTTGGTGCACCTCGGCATGTCAGGGAGCCTGCGCGTGCTGGAGGGCGCGCATCCGCCCGCCAGGCACGATCACTTCGATCTCGTGGTGGAGTCCGGTCCGGTCGTGCGTTTCACCGATCCACGCCGGTTCGGCTCGCTGCTCTGGGCCGGCGACGATCCGCTGGCCCATCCGCTCCTCGCGGGCCTCGGCCCGGAACCGCTCGAAGCAGGCTTCAGCGGTGAATACCTGTGGCAGCGCGCCCGCGGCCGGCGCGTGGCGATCAAGCCCTTCCTCATGGACTCCACGACGGTGGTGGGCGTGGGCAACATCTACGCGAGCGAGGCGCTTTTCCGCGCCGGAATCAACCCGCGCCGCGCCGCCGGGCGCATCCCGCGCGCCGGGATAGCACGGCTGGTGACAACCGTGCGCGCGGTACTGGGCGAAGCGGTGGCGCTCGGCGGCACCACGCTGCGCGATTTCCACAACGGGGCCGGCGAACCGGGCTATTTCGCCCGCGAGCTGCGCGTGTATGGTCGTGCGGGGGCGCCCTGTGTGCGCTGCGGTACGCCTGTCCGGCAGATCACCCAGGGCCAGCGCTCGACCTGTTTCTGCCCCCGCTGCCAGCGCTGAGCCGGAGGCCGGGGTGGCGCGTCAGTAGACCTGTGCCTCGCCGGCGCTGCGCGGGTCGCTCGCCGCCTCGACCTTGCCGGTGGCCCGGTCCCAGGTGACGACATTCATGTTGCCGTAGCCGCGCTCGCCCACCCTGAACCGGTGGCCGCGCACCGTGAGTGCCTGCAGTTCCTCATCAGTGAAGGCGCCGGGCTCGTAGCTGACGACGTCCGGATAGAACTGGTGGTGGAAACGCCTGAGGGCTGCCATCGACCGGGCATCACCACCGTCGATCCAGTCGAGCGCCGCGAGCAGCACCATCGTGATGATGCGGCTGCCACCCGGGGTGCCGAGGATCGCCACGCCGCGCCCGGACTCGAGGAAGGTCGGTGACATGCTGGAGAGCATGCGCTTGCCCGGTGCGATGCTGTTGGCGTTGGCGCCGAGCAGCTGGTAGACGTTGGCCTGGCCGGGCTTCACGGTGAAGTCATCCATTTCGTTGTTAAGCACGACACCCGTGCCGGACGGCATGAACGCCGAACCGTACCAGGTGTTGATCGACAGCGTACCGGCGACGCGGTTGCCCTCAGCGTCGAGGATGGAAAAATGTGTGGTGTCAGTGCCGCCGCCCTCCTCCGGCAGGTTGGCCGCGAGCATGCCACTGGGGGTGGCGCGGTCGATGCGGATCGAGGTGCGCTGGCCTGCCGCATAGAAAGGGCTGAGGAGCTGCGCCACCGGCACCTCGCTGAAAGCCGGATCGCCGAGATACATGCTGCGATCGCGATAGGCCCGTCGCATGGCCTCGATGATGAGATGCTTGCGCGTGGCGCTGTCGAACTGGCCGAAGTCATAGCCCGAGAGGATGTTGAGCATGTCGACGAGGCCGATGCCACCGGCCGAGGGCAGCGGCGCGGAGATGATCCGCACGCCACGGTATTCCCCGCGGACCGGCTCGCGCTCGATGATCCGGTAGCTGGCCAGGTCTGCCAGCGACCAGATGCCGCCCGCGGCGCGCACGCCGTCCACCAGCGCATTTGCGGTGGGGCCGCGGTAGAAGCCGTCGAAACCCCCTGCCGCCAGCCGGCGCAGGGTCTGCGCGAGATCGGGCTGGCGCAGGAGCGTACCGGCAGCCGGCGCCTCGCCACCCGGGTAGAACACCGCCAACAGCGCAGGGGAGGCCTCCATGGCCTGGCGCCGGAAGCGCAGGCCCATCTGCAGGCGCTCGTGGACCTCGATGCCCTCCTCCGCCAGCCGGATGGCGGGCGCAAGGCTGCGCGACAGCGGCAGGCGACCATAGTGCTTTGCGATGTGCGCCAGCGCCGCCGGTTCGCCGGGGATGCCCGCCGCCAGCGGCCCGTTGATGGTGCTGCCTTTGATGACCTCGCCGTCGGCATCGAGGTACATGGTCGCGGTCGCCGCAGCCGGTGCAACCTCACGACCATCGACGAAGATGTCACGATCACCGCGGGCGACGTGCAGCAACCAGAAGCCACCGCCGCCCAGGCCGGACGCGTAGGGTTCGACCACCGCCAGCGCCGCACTCACCGCCACGGCAGCATCGAAGGCGTTGCCACCGGCCTTCAGTGTCTCCTCGCCCGCCGCGACGGCCAGCGGATGTGCGGCGGCAATGGCAGCCTTGCCGGGTTTTGCTCCGGCCGCGATCCCCACGGGTGCCGCGAGGGCAAAGGCAAGCACCAGCAAGCCCGTGACGACGAGACGCGTGCGGCACGAGGGCTGGAAAACGCAGCCTGCAAAATCCATCAGCAGGGTCCTCGGCGCTCACTGAACCGCTGGTGCAACGCCTCGGCCACCAGCGGATGTACGAAATCGCGCACATTGCCGCCGAGGCCTGCCACCTCACGCACCAGGGTCGAGGAGATGAAGTTGTACTGCGCCGCCGGCGTCATGAACAAGGTCTCCACGCCAGCCTGCAGGTGGCGGTTCATGCTCGCCAGCTGGAACTCGTATTCGAAATCCGACACCACCCGCAGCCCGCGGATCACGACCTGCAGGCTGTACGCCTGCGCATACTCGACCGTGAGGCCCGTGTAGCCATCCACGCGGACGTTGGGCAGGTCCGCGAGCACCTCGCGGGCAAGCCGTATGCGCTCTTCAAGGGGAAACAGCGGCGTCTTGTGCGGGCTGGCTGCCACGGCGACGACGACTTCGTCGAAGACTCGCGCAGCGCGGCGTACCAGCTCGTGGTGGCCGTTGGTGATGGGATCGAACGTCCCTGGATACATGGCTCCGACTGGCACGCTTCAGGCTCCCTGGGCACTGGCGGCACGACGAACCAGGGCATAGCGCACCTGGCCGGCCTCCTTCTCCCGCAGGACCTCCCAGCCCGGCGGCAACAGCGGCAGTGGCTGCTCGCGCGCCATCTCGAGATAGATACGCGCACCATCGGCGAGCCAGCCGCCGTCGAGCAGTGTACACAAATCGCCGATTCCGCCCGTGCCGAAGGGCGGGTCGAGGAACACCAGATCGAACGGGCGGGGCGTGCCGCGGAGGAAACGCACGGCATCGGCACAGGCCACGCTCGCCTGCGGGGGCGCACAAGCCAGCCGTGCCAGGGCCTGCTCGAGCGCACGGGCGACCACCGGCTCGCGTTCGACGAAACACACCTCGGCGGCCCCGCGCGACAGCGCCTCCAGGCCGAGCGCACCGGTGCCGGCGTACAGGTCCAGGCAGCACATGCCGGAGATCACCGGCGCAAGCCAGTTGAACAGCGTCTCGCGCACCCGGTCGGGTGTCGGACGCAAGCCCGGCGCAAGGGGTACCGGCAGGCGTCGGCCACGCCAGCTGCCGCCAATGATGCGCAACTGCCCGGGGGGCGCTGTCCTTCCTGGCTTCTTCACTGCCCTGGCCACTGCTGCCGATGAAGCGCTCATTAGGCAGAATCCGCCTGCCGCCACGCAATGCCCGCTGGCCGCGCAGACGCCGCTGAAATTGCCCGCCTGCTTCCGCTAACATGCCGCGCATGAGCGAACCGACCCCTGCCCGGGAAGCCACGCGCCCCGGGTTTTTCCAGCGCCTCAAGCAAAAGCTCAACCGCGGCCTCGGCCTCGGCGTGGCGCTCGACTGGCTGGCCGGGCGCAAGCTCGATCCGGCGGTACTCGCCGAACTCGAAGACCAGTTGCTGCTGGCCGATGTCGGCATCGAAACCACCGAGCGCATCATTGAGGGCCTGCGCAAACGCATCGGCCGCGAGGCCGTGGCCGATGCCGCCGGCGCCCGCAGCGCACTGGCGGCCACCCTGGCGGAGATCCTGCAGCCGCGGGCACAGCCGCTGGTCATCCCGCGCAACGGCAAGCCGTTCCTCATGTTGATGATCGGCGTGAACGGCTCGGGCAAGACCACCACCATCGGCAAGCTGGCGCGGCGCTACCGCGACGAGGGCCTCAAGGTGATGCTGGCGGCCGGTGACACCTATCGCGCCGCCGCCATCGAACAGCTGCAGGTCTGGGGCGATCGCAATGGCGTGCCGGTGATCGCACAACAGCCGGGCGCGGACTCCGCTGCCGTGGTCTTTGACGCCCTGCAGGCCGCCACGGCCCGCGGCTTCGATGTCGTGCTGGCAGACACCGCTGGCCGGCTGCAGAACCAGGCCGGGCTGATGCAGGAGCTGGCCAAGGTGGTGCGCGTGGCCGGTCGCGTGGATCCAGCCGCACCCCACGAGAAGATGCTGGTGCTCGATGCCAGCCTCGGCCAGAACGCGGTCAACCAGGCCCTGCAGTTCCACCAGGCCGTCGGCCTGACCGGCATCACCATGACCAAGCTCGATGGTGGCGGCAAGGGCGGCGTGCTGCTGACCCTGGCTGACCGCCTCGAGGTGCCTTTCCGCTACGTCGGCGTCGGCGAAGACGCCGCTGACCTGGACGTCTTCGACGCCGCACAGTTCGCGGCCGCACTGGCCGGCACCGCACCGTGATCCGTCTCGACAAGGTCACCAAGCTCTACAGGGGCGGCCGCGAGGCGCTGCGCGAGGTCTCGCTCGACATCAACCCGGGAGAGATGATCTTCCTGACCGGCCATTCCGGCGCAGGGAAAAGCACCATCCTCAAGCTGCTTGCCCTCGTCGAGCGGCCGACCCAGGGGCAGTTGCTGGTCGATGGGCGCAACGTCGGACGCATGCCGGCACGGGAAATCCCGGCCTATCGACGCCAGGTCGGCATGGTGTTCCAGGACCACAAGCTTCTCGATGACCGCTCCGCATTCGACAACGTGGCGCTGCCACTCGTCATCGCCGGCTTTGCGCGCCGCGAGATCGAAAAGCGTGTGCATGCGGCACTCGACCAGGTCGGGCTGCTCGACAAGGAGCGCCACGCGCCGCGCACGCTTTCCGCGGGCGAGCAGCAGCGGGTCGGCATCGCCCGCGCGGTGGTGACGCGCCCACGGCTGCTCATCGCTGATGAACCGACCGGCAACCTCGATGCCGACCTGTCGCTGGAGATCATGCAGCTCTTCCGCCGCTTCAACGAAGTCGGCGTGACCATGGTGATCGCCACCCACGACCTCGCACTCGCCGGACGCATCAATGGCCGGCACGTGGTGTTGCACCAGGGCCAGATCCAGGCCGACACCCCGGCGGTGACCGTGCCGCGCCCGGCACAACGGGCAGCAGGCTAGGCACCGATGGCTGCACTCCTTGCCCGGCACCTGCAAAACGCCCTGGCGGCGCTCGGCCAGCTCAGCCGCCAGCCCGTGGCGACGCTGCTCACCATCGGTGTCATTGGCATCGCACTGGCGCTGCCTGCCAGCCTGCAGCTCCTCGTCCAGGGTGGCCAGCGCCTTGCCGGCAGCTGGGCGGACATCCGCGATTTTTCTGTCTACCTGAAACCAGGTACTGGCATCGCCACGGCAAAGAACCTCGCGCAGTCGCTGGCGGGCCATGCGACCGTCCAGGAGACGCACCTGATCGAAGCGGATGAGGCGCTGGCCGAATTCAGCCGCGACCCTGCCTTTGGTGATGCCCTCAAGGCCCTGAAGCAGAATCCGCTGCCGCACACCCTGGTGGTGCGACCGGACACGGATGCCACGCCGGCGGAACTCGACGCGCTGAAAGCCGAGCTCACGGCACAGCCTGCCGTGGATCTGGTGCAGCTCGACACCCGCTGGCTGATGCGCCTGTCGGCCATTCTCGACGTCATCCGGCGCGGCATCTTGATTGCCGCCGTGCTGCTGGTGGCAGCAGTCATTTTCATCGTCGGCAACACCATCCGCCTGGACATCCAGAACCGGCGCCAGGAGATCGAGGTCTCGAAGCTGCTCGGCGCCACGGACGCCTTCGTGCGTCGGCCCTTCCTGTATATCGGCTTCTGGTACGGCACACTCGGCGGGTTGCTGGCCCTGCTGTTGCTGGCAAGCGGGATGCTGCTGCTGCGCAGCCCGCTGGAGCGGCTGTTGCAACTCTATGGCGCGGATTTTGGTGGCTATGGGCTGGCAACCAGCACCGCCCTGATGGTGCTGGTTGCAGGGCTGGCAGCGGGCTGCGCCGGAGCCTGGCTGGCCGTAGGTCGCCACCTCTCCGCCATTGAACCGAAAGTCTAACTTGTTGCTTTTCCAGTAGATAAATCCTTGGATTCCGGGAACCCACACGGCGTTTAGCACTCCAACCCCGCGAGTGCTAGGATTGCCCGGGCAAGGAGGTTTCGCAGCAAACATGAACGCCGCTCTCGTCAGCCAATCACGTCAGCTGGCCCTGGCCGGGCCGGTTGGAAGCCTGGATGCCTACATCCACGCCGTGGGTGCCATCCCGGTGTTACCCGCCGCCGAAGAGGCCGGCCTGGCACGCCGGCTCCGCGATGAGGGTGACCTCATGGCCGCTCGCGAACTGGTGCTCTCGCACCTGCGTTTCGTCGTGCACATCGCGCGCGGCTACACCGGCTACGGCCTGCCGCTGAGCGATCTGATCCAGGAAGGCAACATCGGTCTGATGAAGGCCGTGAAGCGCTTTGACCCGGATGTAGGTGTGCGGCTGGTGTCCTTTGCCGTTCACTGGATCCGGGCCGAAATCCATGAGTACGTGCTGCGCAACTGGCGGCTGGTGCGCATCGCCACCACCAAGGCGCAGCGCAAGCTCTTCTTCAACCTGCGCCGCGCAAAGACCAGCCTCGGCTGGCTCTCGCGCACCGAGACCGAGGCCATTGCCCAGGATCTCGGCGTGCCGGCCCGGGAAGTAACCGAGATGGAGCAGCGCCTTGCCGGGCAGGACCTGGTCTTTGATCCGGTGCCCAACGACGCTGATGACAACAGCGTATCGCCGGCCGCGTGGCTGTCGGCACCGAATGCCGACCCGGCCGAAGCGCTGGAGAGTGAGGACTGGCAGGAACGCGCGACCGGGCAACTGCACGAAGCACTGGGGCAGCTCGACGAGCGCAGCCGCGCCATCATCGAGGCCCGCTGGATCGCCGGGAAAAAGACCACCCTGCAGGACCTCGCCGCGCGCTTCGGGATCTCCGCCGAGCGGGTTCGCCAGATCGAGCAGCAGGCCATCAAGGCGCTGCGATCGGCCGTAACAGCCTGACCACCCCGGCCGGCAGCGGGCAGCTTCTGCCGGATGCAGCCCATGAAAAAGGCCGCCCCCGGTTCCCCGGGGACGGGCTTTTTCCATGCCTGGCTGTCTAGCCCGTCAGCGGCACGATGGTGATTTCCACCCGGCGGTTCTGTGCCTTGCCCTCCGGCGTGGCGTTGCTGGCAATCGGCCGGCTCTTGCCGGCGCCGACAGCCATGAACCGGTCCCCGCGGAGCTGCCGCGAGACCAGGTAGCTCACCACGCTGTTGGCGCGCCGCTCCGACAACTGCTGGTTGTAGGCATCCGTGCCGTCGCTGTCCGTGTGGCCAGCCACCTCGACCATGGTCTTGTCATACTCCTTCAGCACCAGGCCGACGGAGTCGAGCACCGGGTAGAAGGAGGCACTGATGTCGGCGCTGTTCACCGCGAAGGTGATGTTGCCGGGCATGTTCAGGGTGATGTTCTCACCGTTGGGGCCCGTGCGGGTCACGCTGACACCCGTCCCCTGCAGCCTGGCGCGCAGTGCATCGTCCTGGCGATCCATGTAGTTGCCAACGGCACCGCCGGCCAGGCCACCCACGCCACCCATGATCAGGGCGCGTTTCTTGCGATCGGCTGAATCACGCCCGGTGATCAACCCGACCGCCGCGCCTGTTGCCGCGCCGATCGCGGCTCCCTTGGTGGTCTTGTTGACCTTGGCCTCGCCGGTATACGGATCCGTGGTCTGCATCATCTCGCAGCCCGCCACCAGCACCATGACACCCAGCAGACCTGCCAGTCCCGCCTTCCTCGTCCGACTTCCCAACAGCATTGCGTTGCTCCTTTGAATCCCGCCGTGCGGGCGGGCCGCTTTATCCCAAAATGCCAGGCGACCGGCAAGTTCCGCGCCTGCCCTTGCCTGACGGCCGCAGGCTTGCTGCCCGCCGGGGAAACACTTAGCGTCGCCCCATGACAGCGACCAGGCCGCGATTCACGAAATGGCTTCGACTGTCTTGCGCCCTCCCGGTTCCGGCCACCCGCGTGACCGGGATCACACCAGCCGGGGAACGGCGCGCGGGCCGCAATATACATGACTGAGCCCGCAGAATTCGGCAATCGCGCCGTCTGGCGCATTGCCCTGCCGATGATCCTCTCGTCGGTGACCACGCCACTGCTCGGACTGGTGGACACCGCCGTCATCGGCCACCTCGACGATCCCCGGTACCTCGGCGCCGTGGCTGCCGGGGCGACAATCTTCACCTTCCTGTTCACCGGCCTGAATTTCCTGCGCATGGGTACCACCGGTGTCACCGCCCAGGCCTGTGGCGCAGGCCTCGGTGACGCCGCCCGCCAGACCCTCGGCCAGGCGCTGGCGATTGCCCTGGTGCTGGCCGCCGGTGCACTCGCACTGCAGGGCCGGATCGTGGACCTCGCCCTCGTCACGCTCGGGCCGGGCCCGACCGTCGCACGCCTGGCACAGGAATATTTCGCCGTGCGGATCTGGAGTGCGCCCGCAACGCTTGCCAACCTGGTCATCATCGGCTGGCTTATCGGCATGCAGAACGCACGCGGGCCACTGGCCATGGCAGTGACGACGAACCTGGTCAACATCGTGCTGGACCTGCTCTTCGTGACGGTCCTCGGCATGCAGGTCCGCGGTGTAGCGCTCGCTACGCTGCTCGCCGAGTTCTCGGGCCTTGCCATTGGCGTGTTCTTCATCCGCCGGGAACTGGCCCGCTTCCCCGGGCGCTGGCAACCCGGGAGCCTCACCGAATGGCCGGGCTACCGGCGGCTGGCGACAATCAACGCCAACCTGCTGCTGCGCACGCTGTCACTGATGTTCGTCTTCGCCTTCATCACTGCGCAGGGTGCCCGTGCCGGCGATGTGATCCTGGCTGCCAATGCGGTATTGCTCAACTTGCATTACTTCACCTCCTACGCGCTCGACGGCATCGCCTTTGCCGCCGAAGCGCTGGTCGGCAAGGCCATCGGAGCCGCCGACCCGGCCGCACTCAGGCAAGTGGTTGCCCACACGCTGCGCTGGTCGTTACTGCTGGCTGGCCTGCTCACGCTGGCCTGGGCATTGCTCGGCGGTGGCATCATCGATGCGCTGACCGGCATCGGCGCAGTGCGTGCGGCAGCACGGGACTACCTCCCCTGGCTGGTGGTACTGCCGTTCGCCTCGGTCCTGAGCTTCCTCTACGACGGCGTCTTCGTCGGCGCGACCTGGTCGCGACAGATGCGCCTGGTGATGATGGCTGCTGCCGCCCTGGTATTCCTGCCCGCATGGCTCCTGGCGCGGCCGCTCGGCAACCATGCGCTCTGGCTGGCCTTCGTGCTGTTCATGCTGGCACGGAGCATCGGCATGCAACTGTGGTTCATCCGGCTGACCAGTCCCACAGGCTTGCGCCGGAGTTGAAGCCCGCTGGCGTGCTGCGCAGCCACGCATCGGCATGTCATGATTCCGGTCATGAGCAAACGCGACAAGCCGTGGACGACACTTTCGGTGCGCAAGGTCTACGCGAACCCCTGGCTCGAGCTCTGGGAGGACCGCTGCCTGGATCCGGGCGGCAAGCCGGCACTGTATGGCCGCGTGAGCTTTCGCAACAAGGCGGTGGGCATCATTCCACTGGATGACGAGGGCTTTACATGGCTGGTGGGGCAGCACCGCTACTGCATGAACCAGTATTCCTGGGAAATCCCCATGGGTGGCAGCCCGCACCCGGCAAGCGTACTCGAGTCTGCGCGGCGCGAACTGAAGGAGGAGACCGGGCTCAGCGCCGTGCGCTGGGAGCAGATCCTCTTCCTCCACACCAGCAATTCCGTGACGGACGAGGAGGCCCATGTATTCGTCGCTGAAGGACTGAGCCAGGGGGAGACCGAGTTCGAGTCGACGGAGAACATCACGATCCGGCGCCTGCCGGCGCGCGAGGCAATCCACATGGCACGTACCGGCGCCATTACCGACGCGATCAGCGTGGCCGGGTTGCTGCAGCTTGGAGCCCTGCGGGGCTGGCTGGCCTGAATCGCCCGCATGCATGGCCACCTGCGAAACGCATGGTTGCTGCGCAACGGCCCGCCTGCGATGATGCCCCGTCATGCAGGATGAAAATATCCGCCGGATCCTCGACTTCTGGTTCTCCAGCGCAGAACTCGATGCGCCTCAGATCGACAGCCGCATGGAGCGCTGGTTCGGCAGCGACCCGGCGCTGGATGCGCAGATCCGCACGGAGTTCGGCCCGCTGGTGGAGCAGGCGCTCGCGGGCAAGCTCGATGGCTGGGCCGCCACCGCCGAAGGGCGCCTTGCCCTGATCCTGCTGCTCGACCAGTTCTGCCGCAATATTTACCGTGGCAGCGCCCAGGCCTTTGCCGGTGACAAGCGGGCGTTGAAGCTCTGCATCGAAGGCTCGATGGGCAACGAGTACCGCACGCTCTCGGCCGTGCAGCGGGTGTTCTTCTTCATGCCGTTGCAGCACGCGGAATCCGCTGGCGTCCAGGAAAAATCCGTGCGCATTTACGAGGCCCTGGCCGAGAGCGTCACCGGCACACTGCACGAGACTTTCCTCACCTTTGCACAGTTCGCCGAGCTGCACCGGGACATCATCGAGCGATTCGGGCGCTTCCCGCACCGCAACCGCCACCTCGGGCGGGCCAATACGCCGGAGGAGGATGCCTATCTCGCCGCTGACGCGCCAAGTTTTGGCCAGTAGGCGAGCCGCAGACACGACCAGCACGGGCGCATTCCCGGGGGGAACCTGAACATGCACTACCAGCCCACCCGCCGCGTCGCCATCCTTGGCAGCCTGCGCATCCCGTTTTGCCGTGCCTACACCCACTACGCCGAGGCCTCCAACCAGGAGATGATGACGGCGGTGCTCCAGGGTCTGGTGGAGCGCTATCGGCTGCGCGGCGAACGCCTGGGCGATGTTTCCCTCGGCGCCGTGATGAAGCACTCGCGCGACTTCAACCTGGCCCGCGAGTGCGTACTGGGTAGCGGACTGGCACCGGAAACACCGGCTTTCGACATCCAGCGCGCCTGTGGCACGAGCCTCGAGGCCGCCATCCTCATCGGCAACAAGATCGCGCTTGGCCAGATCGACGCCGGCATCGCGGCAGGCACGGACACTGTAAGTGACACGCCGGTGGTGTACCCGGAGGAATATCGCAAGATCCTGCTGCGCAGCTACCGCGCCCGCACGCCCGGTGGACGCATCGCACCCTGGCTCGGCCTGCGTCCGCGTCACTTCAAGCCGGGACTGCCGGCGGTGGTCGAGCCGCGCACGGGGTTGTCGATGGGCGAGAGCACCGAGCTCACGGCCAAGGCCTGGGGCATCACACGGGAAGCCCAGGACGCGTTTGCACTCGCCAGCCACCAGAACGCCGCACGCGCCTGGGACGCGGGCTTCCATGCCGACCTCGTGATGCCCTGGCAGGGCGCGCGCGAGGACAACAACATGCGCCGCGATACCAGCATCGAAAAGCTCGCAAGCCTCAAGCCGGCCTTCGACCGCGGTCCACAGGGCACGTTGACTGCAGGCAACAGCACGCCGCTCACCGATGGCGCGGCTGCCGTGCTGCTCGCCTCCGAGGAATGGGCGGCGCGACACGACCTGCCCGTGCTCGCCTGGCTGCGCTATGGGCAGGTGGCAGCGGTGGACTACGTCGGCGGCGAAGGCCTGCTCATGGCCCCGGCTTATGCCGTCTCGACGATGCTGCACCACGCGGACCTCGGCTTGCAGGACTTCGATCTCTACGAGATCCATGAAGCCTTTGCCGCGCAGGTCCTCGCCACGCTCGCGGCCTGGGAAAGCACCGAGTTCTGCCGCGAGCGGCTCGGCCGTGACCGGCCACTCGGCGTCATCGATCGTGCACGGCTCAATGTCAGGGGTGGCAGCCTTGCCCTCGGCCATCCTTTTGCCGCGACTGGCGCACGCATCCTCGGCAGCCTCGCGAAGCAGCTCGCCGGCCGGGGCTCAGGCCGCGGGCTGGTTTCCGTCTGCACGGCAGGCGGGATGGGCGTGACGGCGATCGTCGAGCGCTAAAACAAAGGCCAGAGCAGATTGCAGGCCTGCGCGTCACAGCAGCGACCTGTTGCTGGCCGTCGCGTTTGTCGTGCGGGCGCCCGCCTCGGTAAAATCGCTCCCCAGCCACACCCCGAATCACCTCAAAGGACAGATCAGCCGACATGGGCAGGCATATCGAACTTCACGCTGCAGATGGCCACCATTTGTCCGCCTGGCTCGCGGAACCCGCTGGAAAGCCGCGTGGTGGCCTCGTGGTGCTGCAGGAAATCTTCGGCGTCAATCACCATATCCGCAGCGTGACCGACCGCTTTGCCGCCGAGGGCTACCTGGCGATCGCACCAGCGCTCTTCGATCGCGTGCAACGCGGCGTCGAACTGGCCTATGACGACCTCGCCACCGGTCGGCAGACGATGATGTCGCTGAAGCGCGCAGACATCATCAGCGACCTGCAGGCTGCCGTCGATGCCGTGCGCCCGGCCGGGCGCGTGGGTGCCATCGGCTACTGCTGGGGCGGCGCGCTCGCCGACCTCGCTGCCTGCGAGTGCGGCATCGATGCCGCCGTGTCCTACTACGGTCGCCACACGGCCACCTGGCTCAAGCTGCAGCCGCGCTGTCCGGTCATGTACCACTTCGGGGCGCTCGACCCACATATCCCCGGAGAGACCGTCGCTGCCATCCAGGCCGGACGGCCACAGGGCAGCTTCTTCATCTACGAGGAAGCAGGTCATGGCTTCAACTGCGACGAGCGTCACGAGTACCACGCTCCCAGCGCCGAACTCGCCCTGCAGCGCTCGCGTGAATTCCTGCGCGAGCACGTCGGCTGATCGCGTTACCCCTGCCGCCTGGTGGCCACCCGGACTGGCTACGTCCGGCCTAGAATGAGCAGATCCGCCCAACCAGGGGACCCGCCATGGCCCTCGTCCACGCCGTCATCGCCCTCGCCCTGATCGAATTCTTCGCCTTTGGCGCCCTCGT
>CAZQGA010000024.1:0-11255 GCA_964592735.1 uncultured Chromatiaceae bacterium
AGCTCGGGCTGGGGCTCCTTGTGCCCTTCCTGGCTGAAGTACCGCTCCAGCACACCCATGCTCGGTACCACGGTCTGGTTCCAGAGAATCGTGCCGTCATAATCGATTTCCAGTTCGATCACTTCCGGCGGCACCGGTGGTTCCACGGCGTTGGGATTGGGCCGTGGCATGTCAAGCTTCACGGCATGAGTCATTACCGGGATGGTCACGATGAACATGATGAGGAGCACCAGCATGACGTCGATCAGCGGCGTCGTGTTGACGTCCAGCATTGGATCGTCTTCGTTGGCATCCGCACTCAGGTTGATTGCCATCTGGCAGTCTCCGTCAGGAATCCGTTGTGGGGTTGCGCCTAGCGAAAGCCGCGGTCAGGCTCGGTGATGAAGCCGACCTTGGCGACACCGCCGCGCTGGATGAGGTAAATGACGCGGCCCACCGAAGCAAACCGTGCCCGACCATCACCACGGATATGGATCTCCGGCTGGGGATGCTGGACAGCCACCGACTTGACCAACTCCAGCAACGCCTGGTCGTCCGGCACTTTGGCCGAATTCCAGTAAACATTGCCCTGGGTGTCGATCGCAACGGTGATGTTTTCCGGCTTCGTCTGTGTCGGCTGGTTGGCGATCTTCGGCAGATCAACCGGAACCGTGTGGGTAATCACGGGAACGGTGATCAGGAAGATGATGAGGAGCACCAACATGACGTCCACGAGGGGCGTCGTGTTGATGTCCGACATCGCCCGGCCATCGCCTTCTCCAGCGCCAGCGCCGTAGAACGATGAGGCCCTTTTGCTGGCCATGTTACTTGCCCTGCTGGCCTGCCAAACCGAGGCGCGCGCCGCTCACGAGGTACTGCTGGACTTCGGTGGCGAAGAAGCGGATTTCCTCGATGAGGGTCTTGTTCCGGCGCAGGAGCCAGTTGTAAGCAAGCACCGCGGGCACGGCCACGGCAAGACCGAGGGCAGTCATGATCAGCGCCTCACCGACCGGCCCGGCAACCTTGTCGATGCTGGCCTGGCCAGCCACGCCGATGGCGATCAGCGCATGATAAATGCCCCAGACCGTACCGAACAGGCCGACAAAGGGCGAGGAAGACCCGACCGTCGCCAGGAAAGAAAGCCCACTTTGCAGTTCAGTCGTCGCCTTCTCCACCGGGCGCCCGAGTGAGGTAAAGAGCCAGTCGGCCAGCGGAATCTGGCCACCGAGCCGTTCCTTGTGATGCCGCGCCGCCTTGATACCCTGCTCGGCAATGAGATAGAAGGCGCTGCCCTTGTCACTCAATCCGGCCAGGCCCTCTTCCAGAGACTTGCTGTCCCAGAAAGTCTGCTGGGTCTGCGAGAACTGCCGATGCAGCCGCTTCTGGTCCCAGAGCTTGGTCAGCAGGATGAACCAGGTTCCCATCGACATGAACACCAGAATCATCAGGGTTCCTTTGGCGATGAAGTCACCTTGCTTCCACAGGGCCTCGAGGCCGTAGGGATTGCTGACTTCCTCCATGGGAGGCGTGCTGGCCGACGCAGCTTCGGGCGTGGCAGCAGTTGCCTCAGCAGCGCCGTCGAAGGTGGTGGAATCCGCCGCGGCATCGGCAGGCTGACCTGCCATCTCCGTGGCTACTGGTGCTGCTGAAGCCGCGTCGATCGCCGGCTGCTGGGCCGCGAGCGCGATGCTCAGAGCGAGAGCTGCAAGTTCAACCATGGTGAAATCATCCCCTCAGTCAATTGCTTCACGAAAAAACCGAATCGTTTCTGACACTGGCAGCGGTGCTGCCGCCCTTTATCCGGATTGCCTTACTTCTTGATCTTCCAGACGACCCGCAGGTCCATCCACATCGGCACGGGCTTGCCGTCCTCGGTGCCCGGCTTGACCCTCCAGCGCTTGAGTTTCCTGAGCGCGACCGCATCGAGGCGCTCATAACCGCTGCTCTGTGCAATCTGGACGTCGCCAATGCTGCCATCCTCCAGCACATAGAGGCGCACCGTCGTCACTCCCTCTTCGCCCAGCCGGTTGGATTGTGGCGGATAGTCATCATCCGTGATCGGCATCGGCCGCCGCGGGTCCTGCTTCGGCGGCACGCGCAACACGGCCGCGGGAGGCGGCGGTGGCTTTGCCACGGGCTTCTGGGTGGTGGCCGTAATGGCAGTGGTCGTCGTCGCCTCGACAGGCAGGTCGATGGAGATATCGGGCGGCGGCACGAAGGGCGGCGGCGCGGTCTCGATCTTCGGCGGCGGCGGTGGCGGCTTGTCCTCCTGCTCCTTGACGTCCTCGATCATCTTGGTCTCGATCGGGCCGTAGATCATCTCCTTTACCGTGGTGGACAGGCCGGCGTTCAGCGCATAGAAGAACCCGGCATGCAAGGCCACGATACCGATGAGCACCAGCCCCCGCCGGGACATCATGGGTGTACTGAGAGCGTTGGCCATATCAACCTGATTGAGTGATCTGTTCTTGAACGAGGACGGAACACTGCCGTCGGGGCGCGTATGTTGCCACAAGCTTGTGGCAAATCTCCAGATTCATGCTGCACGCCGTCTGCCCGGGCTGGAACCGCACCGTCGTTGCCCGCGGCAGGGCAGGCACCTGCCGCTTCCCGGGCTGCTGGAGCGCCGTTAATTTCGCTCGGCGAGACCCGGCTTGTGTGGCGGGCGCAGCCTGGTCATGACCGCCTGTTGCATTCTGGTGAAGCAATTTCATGGCTCCCCACGGCAGCTCCGTCACAGGCTTGGTCCCGATACGACAGGTTGCCAGCGGTCGGATACTCCCGCCAGGAACTACTGTCCCGGAACCTGTCCACCATCCCCCTCCCGGCAATTGCCGGGGTGAGGTCAGGACGGCTGTGGAATATAATGATGCCACTTTCCGCGGCTTCGGCGCCTGCACCGATCCCTTGAAATGTCAGAATCGGGCACTGGCCTGCCTGGGCGCCATCAACTGCGAGTCACGGCACATCGCCACCCGGACCACCTGCCGGAGCGCGCTCCGGGCTGGACTGCAGGCACCTGAGCTGCGGCTGACACGATCGTTTCCAAGGAAGAGACATGCCCATCAAGACTAGCGAATGGATCTGGCACAACGGCGAGTGGCTGCCCTGGGCCGACGCCAAGGTGCACGTCATGACCCACGCCCTGCACTACGGCTCATCTGTATTCGAAGGTGTCCGCGTCTATGCGACCCACCGGGGTGGTGCCGTGTTCCGTCTCCAGGCCCATACCCGCCGCCTGCTGGAGTCGGCGAAGATTCACCGCATCGACGTGCCCTGGTCTGCCAGCCAGATCAATTCCGTCTGCAAGGAGGTCGTGGTCCGCAACGACCTGGCCCGCGGAGCCTACATCAGGCCCATCATCTTCCGCGGCTACGGTGAAGTCGGGCTGGCACCGCCGCCCGGCTATCCGATCGACATGTCCGTGGCCGCCTGGGAATGGGGTGCCTATCTCGGGGCCGATGCCCTCGAGCAGGGCGTGGACGTCTGCATCTCCTCCTGGCAGCGCGCAGCACCCAACACCATCCCGGCCCTCGCCAAGGCGGGCGGCAATTACCTTTCCAGCACCCTGGTGAGCCTGGAGGCGAAGCAACGCGGCTTCGCCGAGGGCATCGCGCTCGCCACGGACGGTACCGTGAGCGAGGGGGCTGGTGAGAATATCTTCCTGGTCCGCGACGGCATCCTGTATACCCCCCCGTCCACCGCCTCGATTCTCACCGGCATCACCCGCGACAGCATCATGGTCCTGGCGCGCCAGGCGGGCATCGAAGTGGTGGAGCGGTCCATTCCGCGGGAAATGCTCTACATTGCCGACGAGATCTTCCTGACCGGCACAGCGGCGGAAATCACGCCGGTGCGTTCCGTCGACCGCATCGGCATCGGTGCCGGCAAGCGCGGCCCGCTGACCCAGCGGCTGCAGGAAGCATTCTTTGGCCTGTTCAGCGGCAAGACCAGTGACCAGTGGGGCTGGCTCGAGCCCGTGGAGAGCGCATCATGACGGCAAGATCCCTGTTTGAGAAAGTCTGGGCGGACCATCTCGTTGTCCCCGAAACCGCCGACACTCCGGCGGTGCTCTACATCGATCTGCATCTCATCCACGAGGTGACCACGCCCGAGGCGTTCAGCGTGCTGAATTCCCGGGGACTGAAGGTGCGTCGCCCGGACCTGACCCTCGCCACGCTGGATCACTCGACACCGACCCTCCCGATCAGGAGCCTTGGCGATCTGGATCGCCTCGTCGGTGGATCAGCCGCGCGGCAGATCCGCGTAATGATCGACAACTGCAAGGAAGCCGGCATCCAGCTGCTGGGCTTCGACTCGGGCCAGCGCGGCATCGTGCATATCATCGGGCCGGAGCTCGGCATCACCCAGCCCGGCAAGACCATCGTCTGCGGCGACAGCCATACCAGCACCCATGGCGCCTTTGGTGCGCTGGCCTTTGGCATCGGCACGACGGAGGTTGGCCATGTCCTGGCCACGCAGTGCCTGCTGCAGCGCAAGCCGAAAACACTCGCCATCAACGTGGATGGGCGCCTCAGCCGCGGCGTCACCGCCAAGGACATCATCCTTGCCATCATTGGCAAAATCGGTGTCGGAGGTGGCACCGGCCATGTCATCGAGTACCGGGGCGAGGCCATCTCGGCGTTGTCCATGGACGAGCGCATGACGGTCTGCAACATGAGCATCGAGGCCGGTGCCCGCGCCGGCATGATTGCCCCGGATGACGTCACCATCGACTTCCTCGCCGGGCGCCCCATGGCCCCGGCAGACGCCGACTGGGATCGTGCCGTGCAGCGCTGGCGCAACCTGCCCTCCGATGCCGGTGCCCGCTTTGACCGCGAAGTCAGCCTGGACGTATCACGGCTCGCGCCCATGATCACCTTCGGCACGAATCCGGGCATGGTCATCCCGATCGATGCGGCCGTACCGGCCGACACCGGTGATGCCAGCTTCCGTAAATCGCTGCAGTACATGGGTGTCGAAGCCGGCAGGCCGATGCTCGGGCGCCCGGTCGATGTGGTCTTCATCGGCAGCTGCACCAACTCGCGGCTCTCGGACCTGCGGGAAGTTGCGAGCGTCCTGCGGGGGCGCAAGGTCTCCGACTCGGTTCGTGTCATGATCGTGCCCGGTTCACAGGCCACCAAGAAACAGGCCGAGGCCGAGGGACTCGACAAGGTCTTCACCGCAGCGGGTGCCGAGTGGCGTGAATCCGGTTGCTCGATGTGCCTTGGCATGAATGGCGACACGGTGGGCCGCGGCCAGCTCTGCGTCAGCACCAGCAACCGCAATTTCGAGGGTCGTCAGGGCATCGGCGCCCGCACCGTTCTGGCAAGCCCGCTGACCGCGGCGGCGGCGGCCATCGCCGGCCGCATCAGCGATCCGCGTGAATTGCTCGCACCGTAACCTCCAGGACCAGGCACTCATGGACAATATCACCCGTTTTACCTCCCGGACGGTCGTGCTGGCACAGGCCGACATCGACACCGACCAAATCGTGCCGGCGCGCTTCCTGACCACCACCACGCGCAAGGGGCTTGGCGATGCGCTATTTGCCGACTGGCGCTATGACAAGGCAGGCCAGCCACAGACTGATTTCGTCCTGAACCGGCCTGAAGCCGCCGGCTGCGCGATCCTCGTCGCCGGCAACAACTTCGGCTGCGGATCCTCGCGCGAGCATGCCCCCTGGGCACTGCTCGACTACGGCATCCGCGCGGTCATCAGCACGGGCATCGCTGACATCTTCCGCAACAACTCACTGAAGAACGGCCTCGTGCCCGTCATCGTCGATGCCGCCACGCACGGCTGGCTGCTGGCCAACCCGGGTGCGGAAGTCACCGTGGATGTCGACTCGTGCACGATCGGCCTGCCCGATGGCCGGCGCGTGCAGTTCCCGCTCGACAGCTTCTCGCGCTACTGCCTGCTCAACGGCGTCGATCAGCTCGGCTACCTGCTCAATGAGTCCGATGCCATTACCCGGTTCGAGAAGGCCCGCCCATGGCAGCCGTGATCGGCATCCTGCCTGGCGACGGCATCGGGCCGGAAGTCGTCGACCAGGCGCTGCAGGTCCTGCATGCAGTGGCAAAACGGACCGGATACCAGTTTGACCTGCGCCATGGCCTGATCGGCGGCGCAGCCATCGACGCCACCGGCAAGGCTTTCCCCGCCGGGACACGCGATCTGGCGCTGGCGGCCGATGCCGTACTGCTGGGCGCCGTGGGTGGCCCGAAATGGAGCGACCCTGCCGCCCGCGAACGCCCGGAACAGGGGCTGCTCGATCTGCGTGCGGCGATGGGCGTTTACGCCAACGTGCGCCCGGTGCGCACCCACCCCTCGCTCTACGACGCCTCGCCGCTCAAGGCCGAGCGTATCCGCAATGTCGATATCCTGGTGATCCGCGAGCTGACCGGCGGCATCTACTTCGGCAGGAAACACCGCGATGCCGACAGCGCCTCGGATCAGTGCGCCTACAGCCGCAGCGAGATCGAACGGGTGCTGCGCGTGGCAGCGGCCATGGCCCGCCGCCGCCGTGGCAAGGTAACTTCGGTGGACAAGGCCAACGTGCTGGAGACTTCGCGCCTGTGGCGCTCCGTGGCCAATGATCTCTTTGCCCGTGAGTTCCCGGACCTGCAACTCGAGCACCTGCTGGTCGATGCCGCAGCAATGCACCTGCTCTCGCGGCCTGCGGATTTCGATGTGATGGTGACCGAGAACATGTTCGGCGACATCCTCACCGATGAAGCCTCGATGCTGGCGGGCTCGATGGGCATGCTGCCATCCGCGTCGCTCAACGGGCAGAACCGCGGCCTCTACGAGCCGATCCACGGCTCAGCGCCCGACATCGCCGGCCGCGGCATCGCCAATCCCTGCGGCACCATCCTCAGCGTCGCCATGCTGCTGCGTCATTCCCTCGGCCTCGAAGCCGAGGCGATACGCGTCGAGGAAGCGGTCTACGGGGTCATCGATTCCGGCCTGCGCACACGGGACATCGCTGCACCCGGCTGTCGCGAGGCGACCACCGTGCAGATGGGTGACGCGATTGTCGCCCGCCTCGGCGGCTAACTGAGGGCAGCCAGCGCCCCACGCACGTCGGCCACCAGGTCTGCGGTGGCCTCGATCCCGGCCGACAGCCGCACCAGGCCATCGCCGATGCCGGCTGCCCGGCGGCCTTCCGGCCCCAGCGGAACATGGGTCATGGTCGCCGGATGGCAGACGAGGCTTTCGACGCTGCCGAGCGACACCGCCAGGGGAAACAGGCGCAAGCCTTCGATGAACCGCCGCGCGGCCGCCTCCCCTCCCCGCAGTTCGACGCTGAGCATGCCGCCAAAGCCACGTTGCTGGCGCCGGGCCAGTTCATGGCCCGGATGCCCTGGCAGACCGGGATAGTGCACGCAGGCCACCGCGGGGCTGGCCGCCAGAATCCCGGCCAGTGCCATGGCATTCGCCTCGTGCTGGCGCATGCGCACAAACAGGGTGCGCATGCCACGCAGGGCCAGATAGCTGTCAAAAGGCGCTCCAGTGAGCCCCAGCACATTGGCCCAGGCAGCCAGTTCGGCGTGCAGTTCTGCGCCGCGCGCCACCACCACACCGGAAATGACGTCGCTGTGTCCGTTCAGGTACTTGGTGGTCGAGTGGATCACAAGGTCGGCGCCAAACTCCAGCGGTCGCTGCAACGCCGGTGACAGGAAGGTGTTGTCCACAGCCAATAGCGCGCCGCATGCCGTCGCCAGCGCGCGCAGTCGCGTCAGGTCCATTACCCTCATGAGCGGGTTGGTCGGCGTCTCGACCCAGACGAGGCGTGCAGGCTCGCGTGCTGCGGCTGCCAATTGTTCCTCGTCGGTCTGGTCGATGAACCGGACCCGGAACAGGCCCCGGGTCGATAGCCTGGTCAGCAGCCGGTAAGTGCCGCCGTAGCAGTCCACGGGAGCAATGACCAGATCACCGGGGTTGACCAGCTGGCAAACGAGTGTGGTTGCAGCCATGCCCGAGGCGGTGACCGTGGCACCTGCACCGCCTTCGAGATCAGCTATTGCCGCTGCCAGCGCGTCCCGCGTCGGGTTTGCGGTGCGGGTGTAGTCGTATGCCCCCGGCTTGCCGAAAGCGTCGAAGCTGAAGGTGCTGCTCAGGATGACCGGCGGTACCACCGCGCCAAACTGCTGATCCGTCCCGATGGCGGCGTGAACCGCCCGGGTCTCGTCGTGGAAGCTGTCGCTCATGCTGGCCCCTGCCTGCTGTCGGCCGGAATTGGCCGACGGTCGCAGTGTAGGGAGGCGATTCCAGATGGGTCAAGGCAGGCATATCGGCTTGCCAGGTCTGCAAATTCTGTGTTACTGTGCTATCACACTAGTACGTTAATGAACTATCCGATGAAGGATAACCGCATCCTGAACGCCCGCGAGGAAGCCGCTGCCGAGGATCGCCTGTTCCGCGCCATCCTCGGTCTGCGTGGCATCGAGGATTGTCGTGCCTTCTTCCACGACCTGTGCACGCCCGCTGAATTGCAGGCGTTCAAGGATCGCTGGGCAGTCGCCGAGCTCCTCGCCGAAGGCCGCCTGAGCTACCGACAGATCCACGAACAGACCGGAGTCAGCGTCACCACCATCGGGCGGGTTGCCCGCTACCTCAGCGCCGGCGAAGGCGGCTATGCCCGGGCCCTGCAACGCAGTCAACGCCAGGGAAGATCCACGCCATGACGGACCAGGGCTCACGTATCAAGGTCGCCGTACAGAAATCCGGGCGGCTCACCGACCGCTCGCTGGAACTGCTGGAACGTTGCGGGCTGAAGTACACCCGCGGCCGCGACCAGTTGATCGGCTTCGGCGAGAACATGCCCGTGGATGTCCTGCTGGTCCGTGATGACGACATTCCCGGCCTGGTCCGCGACGATGTCTGTGACCTGGGTATCGTTGGCATGAACGTGCTCGAAGAGCGCCGCCTGCAATTCCTCGCCGAAGGCATTCCTGAACCCTTCCGGCTCGTACGCCCGCTCGACTACGGCCGCTGCCACCTCGCCTTCGGCTACCCCGAACAGGGCACCGTCCAATCGCTGGGAGACCTTCAGGGCCGGCGAATTGCCACCAGCTACCCGCGCATCGTCCAGGACTTCCTGCGTCGCGAGAATATTGCCGCACAGGTCATCGAGTTCTCCGGAGCGGTGGAGATTGCCCCGAACCTCGGCCGTGCCGATGTCATCTGCGACCTGGTCTCCACCGGTGCCACTCTGGCGGCAAACCGCCTTCGTGAGGGCGAGACCATCCTCGAAAGCCAGGCGATCCTCATCCAGACGCCCCGGGAGGTGCCGGCCGCCAAGACCGAATGGATCACGCGCCTGCTCCAGCGCATCGACGGTGTGATGCAGGTGCGCGAGAGCAAATACGTGATGATGAATGCGCCAGTCTCGGCACTGCCTGAGATCACGCGTCTCCTGCCGGGCGCCGATGCACCGACGGTGATCCCACTGGAGGGCCGGGGCGACAAGGTTGCCGTGCACGTCGTCTGCCGTGAAAACGTCTTCTGGGAAACACTCGAAAATCTCAAGCAGGCGGGTGCCAGCTCGCTGCTCGTGCTGCCGGTCGAGAAAATGCTGCCATGAGCGCCGGCCGTCTGCTGACCCGGGTGGACTGGTCGGTCCTCGACGAAGTCGGGCGGCACTCGCTGCTGGAGCGCCCGGCGGTGCGCGCCGGCAAGGGTGTGGCAGCTGCCGTGGCCACGATCATCGCCGAAGTACGCACCGAGGGCGATACAGCCCTGCGGCGCCTTACCGGGAAGCACGACGGAGTCATCCTCGGCGACCTGGCGGTGGACGAGGCGGAGGCCGCCGCAGCAGCCCGGGAACTTGATCCTGCGGCAACACAGGCCATTGCCCTTGCCATCGCCAATATCCGGCGCTTCCACGCCGCACAGAGCACGGCAGCGATCCGGGTTGAAACCATGCCCGGCGTCGTCTGTGAGCGCGTGACACGGCCGTTGCGGGCGGTGGGTTTGTATGTTCCCGCAGGCCGGGCGCCCCTGCCCTCCACCGCAATGATGCTTGGGGTACCGGCTGAGCTTGCTGGTTGCCAGACCCGGGTCCTGTGCACACCACCTCGCACGGATGGCCGGGCTGACCCGGCCGTCGTGGTCGCTGCACGCGCCTGTGGCATCACCCGGATTTTCAAGGTTGGCGGGGCACAGGCCATCGCTGCCATGGCCTATGGCACTGCAAGCATCCCGAAGGTGGACAAGATCTTCGGCCCTGGCAATGCTTGGGTAACCGCTGCCAAACAGGCCGTCGCCCTGGATGCGGACGGTGCCGCGCTGGACATGCCCGCCGGGCCCTCCGAAGTCATGGTGATCGCCGACACCAGCGCCAACCCGCGCTTCGTGGCGCTGGACCTGCTGTCCCAGGCCGAGCACGGCCCGGACTCCCAGGTGCTCCTGGTCACCACCGACAGCGGACTCGTCGAACGCGTGCGCGCGGAGATCGACGCCGCACTTCCGGGCCTGCCGCGGCGGGACACCATCATGGATGCCCTGCGCCACAGCGCTGCCATCATCGTTGCCGATCTCGCCGATGCCGTTGAAGTCGCCAACCGCTACGCACCCGAACACCTGATCCTGCAGGTGGTGGAGCCGCGGCTCTGGATCGACGGCATCCAGACCTCGGGTTCGGTATTCCTCGGCGCGTGGACACCGGAATCGGTCGGCGATTACTGCAGCGGCACGAACCACGTATTGCCGACCTACGGCTATGCCCGCGCCTACAGCGGGTTGTCGGTCGCGGACTTCCAACGGCGCATGACGCTGCAGGAACTGACCCCGGCCGGCCTTGCCGCCCTCGCCCCCATAGTGGAAACGCTGGCCGGCCTTGAAGGCCTCGACGCCCATGCCGCAGCAGTACGCGTACGCACCAGCGACACGGGCATGCGCACATGAGCAGCGTCATCGAACTGCTGCGCCCGGAAATCCGCCGGATGAAGCCCTATCGCAGCGCGGAATTCCTCGCTGGCATGGTGCGCCTGAACGCCAACGAAAGCCCCTGGCGAGCGCCCGGCGATGCCACCGCGGCAGGGCTGAACCGGTATCCGGAGCCACGACCCGTGGCTCTTGCAACCCGCCTGGCAGCCCACTACGGCGTGACTCCCGGCCAGTTGCTGGTGACACGCGGCTCGAGCGAGGCCATCGACGTGGTGATCCGCGGCTTCTGCCGTGCCGGCCAGGACGAGGTCGTGATCTGCCCGCCCACCTTCGGCATGTACGAGACCTACGCGCAGATCCAGGGAGCACCGATCCGGCGCATC
>CAZQGA010000024.1:11265-13508 GCA_964592735.1 uncultured Chromatiaceae bacterium
GCTGCTGCGCGAGCAGGGCTACACCCTCGACGTGGCCGGGATCCTCGCGCAGTGGACACCGGCATCGCGGGTGCTGTTCGTCTGCTCGCCGAACAATCCGACGGGCAACAGCATGGCCGTGGAGCTGATCCACGAACTGGCAGCAGCCCTCGCCGGTCGCGGCATCGTGGTCGTCGATGCCGCCTACGCGGAGTTCGCAGCTGCCGATCCGACCGCAGAACTGCTCGACCGGCACGAGAACATCATCGTCCTGCGCACCCTGTCCAAGGCGCGATCACTCGCGGGCGTACGCTGTGGGGCGCTGCTGGCCACCCCCGAACTGGTGACTCTGCTCGGTTGCGTGCTGCCGCCTTATACGTTCCCGACCCTCTGCGCCGAAGCCGTCGAGCACTGTCTCGACCCGCAGGGCACAACCGGGTGGCAGCTTCGTATCGAGCAGTTGAAGGCTGAGCGCCTGCGCCTGGCGGTGGCGCTTGCCGGGGTGACGGGCATTCGCCGGGTCTGGCCGAGTGACGCCAACTTCCTGCTGGTGGAGGCAGCCAATCCGGCTCATCTCATGGCAGCGGCGCAGGCTGGCGGCGTCTTGCTGCGAGACTTTAGTTGGGACCCATATCTTACTGATTGCATTAGAATAACAGTGGGTGCTTCGGCTGAGAATGAGCAACTTCTGAACGCATTGGCCCAGCCATGAGCACACCGAAGATCGCCTTCCTGGATCGTGATGGCACCCTGATCCACGAGCCAGCCGACGAACAGGTGGATCGCCTGGACAAGATCAGCCTGGTGGACGGGGTCATCCCCGCCCTGCTGCGGCTCAAGGCTGCCGGTTATGAGTTCGTGATGGTCAGCAACCAGGATGGGCGTGGCACGGACAGCTTTCCCGAGGCGGATTTCCGCTGCGCCCAGGACTTCGTGCTGCAGATCTTCGCCTCCCAGGGCATAGCCTTCCGCGAGATATTCATCTGCCCCCATCGCCCGGCCGACGCCTGCGATTGTCGCAAGCCACGTACCGGCCTGCTCAGGAGATTTCTCAGTGCAATCCCGATCGATCGCAGCGCCAGCGTCGTCATCGGCGATCGCGATACGGATCTTGAACTCGCCGCGAACCTGGGACTGCGCGGCCTGCGTCTCGATCCGCAGGATCCGGCCGCCTGGGCCGCCATCGCCCACGAACTGGTCGACCTGCCCCGCCGCGCAGGCGTGACGCGCGAAACCCGCGAAACCCGCATCCGCTGCGAAGTCGATCTCGATGCCGAACAACCGGTCAGCATCCGCACCGGCATCGCCTTCTTCGATCACATGCTGGAGCAGATCGCCAGGCACGGCGGCTTTTCCCTCCAGCTCCATTGCGAGGGCGACCTCGAAGTCGACGAACACCATACGGTCGAAGACAGTGCGCTCGTGCTGGGCGAGGCGCTGCGCCGCGCCCTCGGTGACAAGCGCGGCATCGGCCGCTACGGCTTCGTGCTGGCCATGGACGAAGCGCAGGCGCAGGTCGCCATCGACCTCTCCGGGCGTGCGTACTTCACCTTCCAGGGCAGCTTTGCGCGCACCGAGGTCGGCGGCCTGCCGACGGAACTGGTGCCACACTTTTTCCGCTCGCTGGCCGACAGCCTCGGCGCGGCGATCCAGCTCAGCGTCACCGGCGAGAACACCCACCACATGGTCGAAGCCTGCTTCAAGGACGTCGGCCGGGCGCTGCGCCAGGCGATCGCACGCCAGGGCAGCAGCCTGCCGAGCACGAAAGGTGTGCTGTGAGTGCAGGACCAGTCACCATCATCGATGGTGGTGGTGCCAACATCGCCTCGCTGCGCTTCGCCCTGGCACGTCTCGGCCGTGATGCGGTGCTGACCAGGGACCACGACGTCATCCGTGCCTCTTCGCACGTCATCCTGCCGGGCGTAGGCGCTGCGGCAGATGCCATGGCCAGGCTGACTGCGCATGGGCTCGACCGGCTGATTCCGTCGCTGACCCAACCCGTACTCGGCATCTGCCTCGGCATGCAGTTGCTGAGCGAAGCCTCCGACGAAGGAAACGCGGACTGCCTCGGGATACTGCCTGGACGGGCACAACGGTTTATCCCGGCAGCGGATCGACCGGTGCCGCACATGGGATGGAACCGCCTGCGGATTACGGCGGAGGTACCACTGCTGGCCGGGCTTGCGGCCGATGCCTGGTGCTACTTCGTGCACAGCTATGCCCTGCCCGTGACCGCTGCCACCGTCGCCCGCTGCGATTACGGC
>CAZQGA010000025.1:0-9434 GCA_964592735.1 uncultured Chromatiaceae bacterium
CGAAGGTGTACTGGGTGTTCTGCAGGTCCTTTTCCTTCACCAGCACGCCCTGGAAGGCCTCGGGGTTGAAGCGGAAGGTGGTGCAGCCCTTCAGCCCCTTCTCGTAGGCGTACAGGTAGATGTCCTTGAACTTCTCGTAGGGGAAATCCGTGGGCACGTTGGCGGTCTTGGAAATGGAGGAATCCACCCACTTCTGTGCCGCGGCCTGGATGTCGACGTGCTCCTTCGGGGTCACCTCATCGGCGGCGGCAAAGTACTCGGGCAACTGCTCCCCGGGCTGCGTCGAGCCAGGCATGGCACCAGGATTGATGAGCTGGCGGTAGGCGAGCAGTTCGAAGGAAAAGACGTCCACCTTCTCTTTCGTCTTGCGGCCTTCCCGGATCACGTTGCGGAAATAGTGGTGGGCAAAGCTCGGCTCGATGCCGTTGCTGGCATTGTTGGCGAGCGAGAGCGAAATCGTCCCGGTCGGGGCAATGGAACTGTGGTGGGTGAAGCGCGCCCCGACTTCCTCCAGTTCACGCACCAGTTGCGGGGTCAGCTGGGCAAGGCGCTGCATGTAGCGACTGTAGCGGGCGTGCAGGACCCGGCCCGGAATGCGGTCGCCGGCCGTCCAGCCGTCGGCCGCCATCTCCGGGCGCTTGCGCAGCATTTCACGGGTGACGGTGAATTCCTCGAGCATGATCGGCGCGGGGCCCTTCTCGCGCGCCAGTTCCAGCGCCGTCTCCCAGCCTGCGAGGGCCATCTCACGCGCCACGTCCTCGGTGAACTGCACGGACTGCGCTGACCCGTAACGCAGGCGGAGCATGGCGAGTGCCGAACCCAGGCCAAGGAAGCCCATGCCGTGGCGGCGCTTGCGCTGGATTTCCTCGCGCTGCCGGCCGAGCGGCAGGCCATTGATCTCCACGACATTGTCCAGCATGCGCGTGAACACGCACACGACGCGGCGGAACTCATCCCAGTCGAAACGGGCCGACTCGGTGAACGGATCGAGCACGAATTTGGTGAGGTTCACCGAGCCGAGCAGGCAGGAACCATACGGCGGCAGGGGCTGTTCACCGCAGGGATTGGTGGCGCGGATGGTCTCGTCGAACCAGTTGTTGTTCATCTCATTGACGCGGTCGATGAGGACGAACCCCGGCTCGGCGAAGTCGTAGGTCGACGCCATGATCAGGTCCCAGACCCGCTGGGCCGGCAGGCGCTTGTACACGCGGCAGGCCACCTCGCCGCGGTCGTTGGTGACATAGCCCTCGGTGATCGGCCAGTCGCGCCAGGCGACCTGGGCCGGGTCATTGAGGTCGATGCCGTCGAGGTCGGTCTGCTTCGCATCCAGCGGGAAGGCCAGGTCCCAGGGCTGGTTGGCTTTGACCGCGCGGATGAAGTCGTCGGTGACCAGCAGCGAGAGGTTGAACTGGCGCAGGCGGCCGTTCTCACGCTTGGCACGCACGAAATCGAGGACATCGGGGTGGCCGATGTCGAAGGTGCCCATCTGGGCGCCGCGCCGGCCGCCGGCGGAAGACACCGTGAAGCACATCTTGTCGTAGATATCCATGAAGGACATCGGCCCCGAGGTGTAGGCCCCGGCACCGCTGACATAGGCACCGCGCGGGCGCAGCGTCGAGAACTCGTAGCCGATGCCGCAGCCCGCCTTGAGGGTCAGGCCGGCCTCATGGACCTTCTCGAGGATGGTGTGCATGGAGTCGCCGATCGTGCCCGACACCGTGCAGTTGATGGTGGAGGTGGCCGGCTTGTGCTCACGGGCACCGGCATTCGAAACGATACGCCCGGCCGGGATGGCACCCCGGCGCAGGGCCCAGAGGAAGGACTCGAACCACTGTTCGCGCCGGTCCGCCGCTTCCACTTCGGCCAGGGCGCGCGCCACGCGCTGGTAGGTATCGTCCATGGTCTCGTCGATGACTTCACCGGTCTTCGACTTCAGCCGGTATTTCTTGTCCCAGATGTCAACGGATGCCTCCTGGAAGGAGATGCCCGATACCTTGGCGCGATCGATCTGTACAGCCGTTTTCATCGCGACTCCATGCCCCCCTGAAAATGCGGTGGCTGCTGCCACCGTCATCCTGTCTGAATCCATTGCCACACGCGGCGGTTGCCACCGTGCTCCGGCGACTTTCCGGCAGCCGGCGCCGGGCGCTGGCCGCTGGGAAAATCCTCTGAAACCGTGACACAAGATGTTGTGCCAACGGGGTGCAAGGTTATGTCTGGCTGCGGGTGGGTGTCAAGAACCCCAGAGCTCCCAAGGCATATTTTTTATGCTTTGAAAACAATAAATTAAGTCTAAACCCTCAGGCTGCTGAAAAAATCACCAAGGCCTGCGCGTAAGCCCCTGCCAGCACTGGTAAACACAAGATGTTGTGGTTCTTGCGCCCAGGCAATCCCCACCCGGTCCACAGGTTTTCCACTGCAGCCCAGACGATATGGCACACCTACGGCGGACGGCGCAGCTCCCGGCGCTGCCCACCCTGTCAGCATCGTTGCCGCCCCCCTGAAAACGCTTATGATTCGCGCTCCCTACGCACTGCCGGGCATATTCCCGAAGGAACCGACCGATGAGCACCAAGCTGATGAAGGGATTCCTGCTGGCCGCCGGCCTCGCACTGGCCCAGGCGACCCCGGCGGCCCTGCCGGCGGTGGTGGGCGACCAGAACGTGCCCACCCTGGCACCCCTGGTCAAGCAAGTCTCCCCCGCCGTGGTCAGCATCGCCACCCGGGGCACGGTCAACCAGCCACCGAATCCGCTGATGGAAGACCCGTTCTTCCGCCGCTTCTTCGGCGTACCGCCCCAGCAGCAGAAACGCGAGGTCCGCAGCGCCGGCTCGGGCGTCATCGTCGACGCGAAGAATGGCTACGTCCTCACCAACCACCACGTCATCGACAACGCCAGCGAAATCGAGGTGGTACTTGAGGACAACCGCAGCCTCAAGGCCACCGTCGTCGGTTCAGACGACGGCACCGACATTGCGGTGCTCAAACTCCAGGATCCGGGCAAGCTCACGCAAATCGCGCTCGGCAACTCCGACCACGTACAAGTGGGCGACTTCGTGGTCGCCATCGGCAATCCCTTCGGCCTGCAACACACGGTAACCTCGGGGATAGTCAGCGCACTCGGCCGCAGCGGCATCAGCCCGGACGGTTACGAGGACTTCATCCAGACTGACGCTTCGATCAACCCGGGCAATTCCGGCGGGGCACTCGTCAACCTTCGCGGCGAGCTCATCGGCGTCAACTCCGCGATCTTCTCCAACAGCGGCGGCAACATCGGCATCGGCTTCGCCATCCCGGTGAATATCGCCAAATCGATCATGGCGCAGATCCTCCAGCACGGCAAAGTGCGGCGCGGACTGCTCGGCGTGAGCATCAGCGACTTCAGTGTCGATACCGCCAAGGCCTACGGCGTCGATGCCCACGAGGGCGCCCTGGTACAGGAAGTCACCCAGGGTTCGGCAGCCGAGAAGGCAGGCGTGCAGGTCGGCGACGTGATCGTCGCCGTGGACGGCGAACCCGTACGCAGCGCCTCCAGCCTGCGCGCGACCATCGGCGTCAAGCGCAGCGGCGACAGGGTGCAGCTCGATCTGCTCCGCGACGGCAAGAAACGCAGCGTGACTGCCCTGCTCGATGAACGCGAGGCCGCCGAAAAAGTCAGCGCCGGGGACATCCATCCGGGCCTTGCTGGTGCGGAGTTCGCCAACTACACCGGGGAAGAGAACAGCTTCACTGGCCCGGCCGTACAGGTCGTGGCGGTCGAGCCGGAAAGCCCGGCAGCAGCGCGCGGGTTGCGGCCGAATGACCTGGTCGTAGCCGTCAATCGCGTGCGCGTACGCTCCGTGAAGGAACTGCAGACGGCAGCCAGCCAGCAATCGCTGCTCATCCTGCAGGTGCGGCGCGGCTCGCGCGACCTGCTCCTGCAGGTCCGCTGAGCGCCGCCCCGCAGGCGGGCCCGGCCACCAGCAGACTGGGCGTACGGATCAGGCCCAGCACCTCGGCCCGGTCGGCTACTGAGAGCCGCCCGAGCCGGACCATGCGCCGGTAGAAGGCCGGCAGGTCAGCCCCCTCAGCCTCGAGAATCACCCGCAGCGCCCCGACATAGTGATCGTAGGCTGCCAGCGCACCGAGCCGTGCGTTGTTGATGGGGCCGGCAAACCAGCCGTCGAAGTAGGGCGGTTCACGCCAGCCTGCACGCAGCGTGGCGTAGCGCTGGCGCAGGTTGTCGATGACGGCCGCCTTGGCCGCACGCATGGCCACATCGGTATCGGGCCTGGTGTAGATGGTGCGCAGGTGGCCATGTGCTTCACGGAGCAGGCTGCGCACCTGGCGCTCGCGCTCGAGCCCGCTGAGATAGCGACAGCGCCCGACACTGTCGCCCCGCGCCGCCAGCCAGCGCAGCATCCCCTCCTGCTCCACCAGCGTGGCGAAACTTTCATTAAAGGCCGTGTCACCGGCCACATAGAACCGCTGGTGCGCGAGCTCGTGGAAAAGGAGTGCTGCCATGGCACTGTCCGGCAGCGCGGTGATGCTGCTGAGGAGCGGGTCACGGAAGAAACCGAGCGTCGAGTAGGCCGGCACCGCGCTGACAAACACATCCCCGCCGCCGGCGGCCAGCCCGGCGGCAAAGGCCCGCGCCTTGCCTTCATCGAAGTAGCCGCGGTACGCGGTGCAGCCCGCCACCGGGAAACACCAGCGGCGCAAGACCAGGGAAAACTCCGGGGCTGCAAACACGTTCCAGACCGGATACGCACGGTCCAGTTCAACGTACTGCCGATAACTGCCGTTGTCCGGCAGCGCCAGCTCGTCGCGGGCGAACCTGAGTGCGTCGTCTGCGAGGGCGAGCCGGGCACGCAGCGTCGCAGGCGTCGCTGGATCAGCCTGCACCCCGGCGACGGGCCGGCGCGCCTGCAGGATCGCGAGCTGCCCGGCGGCTGCCTGGGCGAGGTAGAGCGGGTGGCAGGCCATCTGCAGCAGTGCCACAGCGGCAACAAGCAGGGCCCGGAACGGGTACAGGTCATCCATGGCAGTGGAAAGATACCGCTAGAATGCGGCCATGCAGATTTATCTCGTGGGCGGCGCCGTGCGCGACCGGCTGCTCGGCCTGCCGGTGGGCGAACGTGACTGGGTCGTCGTCGGTGCGACACCAGCCGAACTGGAAGCCCTGGGCTACCGCCGGGTTGGCGCCAGCTTCCCGGTCTACCTGCACCCACACACGGGTGAAGAGCATGCGCTGGCACGCACCGAACGCAAAACCGGCCCTGGTTACCGCGGCTTCGCCATCGACGCGGCCCCTGGCGTGACGCTCGAGGAGGATCTGCGCCGGCGTGACCTCACCATCAACGCCATGGCCGAGGATGCCGCCGGGCGGATCGTCGACCCTTACGGCGGCCAGGCAGACCTGGGTGCGCGCCTGCTGCGCCACGTCTCCGGGGCCTTTCGTGAGGATCCGGTGCGCATCCTGCGGGTGGCGCGCTTCGCCGCCCGTTTCGCACCCCTTGGCTTCCTGGTGGCTCCTGAGACCGTGGCGCTCATGCGCGAAATGGTGGCCGCCGGTGAAGCCGCTGCCCTGGTGCCCGAGCGGGTCTGGCAGGAAACCGAAAAAGCGCTTGCGAGCGCACGCCCCGACGTCTTCATCGCCGTGCTGCGCGACTGTGGTGCGCTGCGGGTGATCTTCCCCGAGGTCGATGCGCTCTGGGGTGTGCCGCAGACCGCCAGCTGGCACCCGGAGATCGACACCGGCGCCCACCTGCTGCTCGCGCTGGCGCAGAGTGCACACCTGTCACCACGCCCCGAGGTACGTTTTGCCGTGCTCGTGCACGACCTCGGCAAGGGCACCACGCCCCGTGGGGAATGGCCACGCCACATCGGGCACGAGCAACGCGGTGCCGCACTGGTCGACACGCTATGCCGGCGGGTCGGCGCCCCAGGCCGCTTCCGTGAACTCGGCGGTGCGGTGGCCCGCTTCCACGGCCTGTGTCATCGCGCGCTGGAACTGCGCCCGGCAACGATCCTGAAGCTGCTGGAGGGCATCGATGCCTTCCGCCGCAAAGATCGCTTCGAAGACTTCCTCCTCGCCTGCGAAGCAGACGCCCGCGGCCGCAGCGGACGGGAGCACGAGCCTTATCCGCAGGCCGCAAGGCTGCGCCAGTGCCTGGCGGCCGCCCGCAGCGTCGATGCAGCTGCGCTGGCGGCCAGCGGCCTCGCCGGAGAATCTCTGCGCGAGGCATTGCGCAGCGCACGGGTACAGGCCATCACCGCCGCCTGCACCAGTGCCTGAAGCCCCCCTGCGACCGGTGATGCTCAGAGGCTGTGTCGCAGATCGCGGAAACCGAACCCCCGCGGCAGCGCTCCACCCCGCGACAGCGCCATCACCTTGAAGCGCTCACCCATCTCCCCGGGCAGCAGAAGCGTCTTCGCCTGTTGTGCAAGGCGCAATGCCTGCGTGCTGCTGGCACCGGCCAGCTCCTGGTCGAGCCCGGCGTCGATGAGGAAATGCCCCTGGGTCGCATAGCCCGCGACAGCGAGGCCACCCGCCTCGGCTGCCTCGGCGACTGCCGTAAAGTCCACCCAGGCCGTGATGTCCTGCAGGCCCGGAGTCCGGAATGGATCATCGTGGGCGCGATGCCGGTAGTGGCAGGTCAGCGTGCCCTGTACGCGTTGCGGGTGGTAGTACTCGCGCCGTGACATGCCGTAGTCACAGAGCAGCAGCGTCCCGTTGCCCAGCACGGCCGAGAGTGCAGCGATCCAGGCGGGCAGTCGCCGGCTGATCTCGCTCGTGTAGCCGGCGGCAAAAGCACTGATTCCGCCCGGCTGCAGGCGTGCGACGGCGGTGGCCAGTGCCGCATCAGCCGCTCGCGGCGCCCAGCCAAAGCCGTCCGGTTGTACGCACACGCCGAGAGCCTGCACCCCGCCGTCCCCGATCGTGAAGCGGCTTGCCGGCAGCGCATCGGCCACCTCGTTGGCAATGATGACGCCAGCAAGCGGCGTACGTGGCAGCTCATCCAGCCACGCGAGTGCCGGCCAGCCAGGACCGGCTGCCGGCAGCAGCAGGCTGCGCTGGCGCTCGCGCAGATCGGCGCTGACCTCGAGGATGAGGTAGCGGTGCGGGCTGACACCGAGGCGCGCGAGTGCCGGGATCAGCTCGGCCGCGAGCGCCCCGCTGCCCGCGCCCAGTTCCAGCACACTGGCTTCCGGCAGGCTGCGCAGTACGGGCGCCACGGCATGTGCCAGGCAGCGCGCGAACAGCGGCGAGATTTCCGGTGCCGTCACGAAATCCCCGGCTGCACCGAACTTGGTGGCTCCGGCGCTGTAATAGCCAAGCCCGGGCGCATACAGCGCGAGTTCCATGAAATCGGCGAAATCAATCCAGCCGCCTGCGGCAGCGATCCGCTCCGTGATCAGCCCGGCAAGGCGGGCGCTGTGCGCGCGGGCCGCATCGCTCGGCTCCGGCAATTCGAATCGGGTCTGCATGCTGGTGTAATCTTACAGGCCCGCATCGGCCACCCGGCTATGCCACACTGCCAGACCCAGAACGCATGACCCCAGTCACCACCGGCCTCGATGGCAAATGGGCGCTGATCACCGGCGCAGCCCGGCGCGTCGGCGCCAGTATCGCGCGCACCCTGCATGGCGCCGGCGCTGGCGTCGCCATCCACTACCGCGGCTCGGCCGGAGCTGCGGACAGCCTGGCAGCAGAACTCAACGACAGGCGCAGCGACTCGGCATTCACGGTGCAGGCCGACCTGCTCGACTGTGACCGGCTCGTGTCCATGGTGGCCGAGGTCGCTGGCCGCACCGGGCGCCTGGACGTGCTGGTGAACAACGCCTCGAGCTTCTACCCGACGCCGCTCGCCAGCGTGACCACAGCGCAGTGGGATGACCTCATCGGCACCAACCTGCGCGCACCCCTGTTCCTCGCGCAAGCGGCCCTGCCGCATTTGCGGGCGACCCGCGGCGTGATCATCAACCTCATCGACATCCACGCCACCCGTCCCTTGCGCGACCATCCGGTCTACGGCGCAGCCAAGGCGGGCCTCGCCATGCTGACCCGCTCGCTCGCGCGGGACCTTGCCCCTGCGGTACGGGTCAACGGCGTGGCACCGGGTGCCGTGCTCTGGCCGGAGGACGGCCTCGCAGAAGGCACACAGGCCAGCATCCTGCGACAGATCCCGCTGCAGCGGGTTGGCGCGCCAGAAGACATCGCCGGCTGCGTGCTGTACCTCGTCCGCGATGCCGGCTATGTGACCGGCCAGGTCATCGCAGTCGACGGCGGACGCAGCATCGGCTGGTAGTTTCCGCCGTGCGCCGGGATACGGCGCGTAATCAGGCCAGCGGCACGCGCCGGATCGGGTGGCTGGCCTTGTCGAAGCGTTTCCACAGGCTCGCCATGGTTTCCCCCGTGACCGGGTGGCGCAGCGTCGGGGCAATCTCGGCCAGCGGACCCAGCACGAAGCTGCAGGTCGTGATGTCAGCACGCGGAACCCGCAGCGCATCAATCACCTGGTCGCCGTAGAGCAGCAGATCGAGGTCGAGCGTCCGCGGTACAAAGCGGCTGCCGCCGCGCACACGCCCGGCCGCTGCATGCAGGCGCTCGAGTTCAGCGATGATCGCCTCGGGCGGCTCCGCAGTGCGCAGACCCACCACGAGGTTGAGAAAATCCGCACCATCAAAGCCGGCCGCCCGGCTGCGCCAGGTTCCTGATTCAAGCAGGGATCCGAAGCGCTCCCGGAGGCGCAACAGGGCCACGCGCAGATGCGTCACCGGCTCGACATTGCTGCCGGCACTGATGTAGGCCATGACTGGCGCCTGCACATCCGTGCCGTCCGTGGCGGCAGCCGGCACCATCAGCGCTGGCCCCTCTCGATGCACACACCGACATCGCGCGAACCCCGGATGGCAAAAGGCTTGTGCACCGCCACCTTGACCCAGGGCACGGCGAATTCCCCGGTGATAATCTCGGCAATGCGCTCGGCCATGGTCTCGATGAGCTGGAAGCGGGACTCCTCGACGAAGGCACGCACGCGGTTGGTAACCGCCTTGTAGTCGAGCGTCGCGTCGATATGGTCGCGGGCAGCCGCGCGACGGATGTCGGCGGCCATTTCCAGGTCAATGCTGATGACCTGCGGCATGCGCCGCTCCCAGTCCCAGATACCGACAATGGTGCGCACGCGCAGGTCTTTCAGGAAGATGGTATCGGTCATGGGCACCTTGCAGTGACGGGCTTCAGGGCTGGCGGAGTTCTTCGAGATCCCAGCGTGCACGGGCCTCGACCATGGCCTGGCCCGGCCTGCCGGCACGCCAGCGCAGGCTGCCCGCCAGGGCAATCATGGCGCCATTGTCGGTGCAGAACTCGTTGCGCGGATAATAAACGCGGGCACCGCGCGCCGTCAGTTCGGCCATGAGCCGTGCGCGCAGGCGCCGGTTCGCACCGACTC